>JANPAD010000271.1:0-8045 GCA_031429735.1 Bdellovibrio sp.
GAAGGTCGGCAAAGCCCCCTTGAGAAAACGCACGCAGCAGGTTTAATGTCGAGGCCGCTTGCACGTAGGCACGTTCCATTCGTTCAGGATCAGGCTCACGCGAGACTGCATCAAAATCAAAACCATTAATAATATCGCCACGGTAGCTTGGCAGACTTAAACCGTCGCGGGTTTCAGTGTCGTTACTGCGGGGTTTCGCAAACTGGCCCGCCACGCGGCCCACTTTAATAATCGGTTTTTTTGCGCCGAAGGTCAGCACGACCGCCATTTGTAAAAGCACGCGGTATGTATCACGAATGGTATTGGCCCGAAACTCGGTGAAACTTTCAGCGCAGTCCCCGCCTTGCAGTAAAAAGGCTTTTCCTTCGGCTACTTGGGCCAAGCGGGTTTTAAGCGTGCGGGCTTCGCCGGCGAAGACCAGCGGCGGATAACCCGCTAAGCGAGCTTCAACTTCGGCCAATTTTTTTTGATCTTTGTATGTTGGAATTTGCGCGGCTTTCTTTTTACGCCAGCTGTCCGGTGACCACATCTCTTGTTTCATATTGAACCTACTTCTTTTTTTTAGCTTTTTTGTTTTGCGCCGTTTTTTTAACGATTTCTTCTTGGCAAACGATTGAGGCTTCGTGAATTAAATCAAAAATATTGTAAACGAGTTTGCCATCTAGCTTAAGCCGGGCGGCGTCGTCGCGACGGCCGTTCAGCATTTCATTCATGCGGCTTTTCTGGTGAATCGGAAAGTTAAATTCGTTCTTTAAAATGCCGACTTCTCTGACGACTTGAAAACGTTTCGCCAGTTCTTTCATAAAAAGCCGGTCAACGGCGTCGATTTTATTTCGAAGTTTTTTAAGCTTCGCGAGGGCTTTACGGATTTCGGCTTCAGACTTCATTTGACCCCTCGTGGTTTATCAGCCAGACGCTGACTTAAGTTTTGTAAAACCCGTTTGATTGAATTGGCCCCGCTCATGAGTTTATAGGTTTGTTCCGGCTTGTTCTTTTTCAAGGTCGAACGAAAGTTTTCAAGGTGAGTCATGTAATCGTCTAAGGCATTGAGCACGTGCTCGCGATTTTGGGTAAAAATCGGATTCCACATTTCGGGCGAACTTTTCGCAAGCCTCACCGTTGATTCAAATCCGCCACCGGCCAAATTAAAAATGGCCGCAACATCGCGCTCTTTATCAAGAACGGTGTTGGCTAAAACAAAAGAGCTGATATGAGACAAATGAGAAATATAGGCCGCGTGCAAATCGTGCTCAGTCGACGACATATAGACTTTTCGCATACCGAGTGCATCGTACATGGCATCGATGCGCCGTAAATCGCGCGCGCCGGAAGCGGCGGCATCGCAGATGACTGTGGTTCGGTTGAGAAATAGGCCGCGAAGTGCGGCGGTAGGGCCTGAATATTCGGTACCTGCCATTGGGTGACTGGCCACGTACTGTTTTCTTTTTTTATGTTTGACGATCGACTGAGCCACCGCTGCTTTTGTTGAGCCCATATCGGTGACTGTCGTGTTGGGACCAATCTGATCTAAAATAAGCGGAAGGGTTTTTAAGACCGCATCGACCGGAATAGCCAGAATAACCAGGTCGGCATTTTTCAGCGCCTTATTGAGCGGAAGAATTTCATCACACAGTCCACGGCTCTTCGCCTGCTTTACGTGCTCTTCATTGTTATCGACACCGGTAATTTCGGTGCAAAACCTTCAGCTCGTAAATCGATGGCGATCGAACCGCCGATCAGTCCGAGTCCGATAATGGTGACCTTCATATTGATTTCTCCATTCGTTCAAGTGCTTCTTTCAATCTTTCAACCGGCGCGCAGAGTGAGCAGCGCAGATAGCGGCTGCCTTGTGTACCGAAAATAAATCCCGGAGTTAACAACACCCGCGCTTTTTGCAAAATTTCATCAACGTGCGCTTCAACGTTTAAAATGTGATCAGGCGCTTTAGCCCACAGAAATAAACCGACCTGATTAGGCCTGACCGTGCAACCGAGTTTCGCAAAAACTTTTTCGGCGTAATTGCGACGTTCGCGGTAAACCTCGTTACGTTCTGCATGCCAAGCCTCACCGGTTTTTAAAGCTTCGATGGCGCCTGATTGCAGCGGTAAGAACATTCCGGAATCGACGTTTGATTTAACCTTCAACACGGTTTCGATAACTTCAGAGTTGGCCAGCAGCATTCCGGCGCGCCAGCCGGCCATGTTAAAAGCCTTACTGAATGAATTCAACTCAAGTGAAACTTCCATTTGAGGATCAAATTTCAGAATACTCATTGGTGGGTCTACATTTAAAACCAAACCGTATGGATTATCATGACAGATTAAAATTCGATGGCGCTTACCGAAGTCGATCAGTTTTTGGAAGAGTTCAGGGCTGCCGACGGCACCGGTTGGCATGTGCGGGTAATTCACATACATCAGCTTCACTTTTGATAGATCGGTTTTTTCTAATTTGTCAAAGTCAGGCCACCAGTTACCTTCTTCGCTTAAATCGTAAGTTAACGGCGTGGCTCCGGTCAGTGTCGTGACTGAGGCATACGCCGGGTAACCCGGGTTTGGCACCAGCGCTTGATCACCTGGGTTTAAGAAAGCCATCGCAATATAGAAAAGGCCTTCTTTAGAACCCAAGAGCGGCAGCACTTCACCTTCAGAGTTCAGTTCGACTTGATAAGTCTGTTGGTACCACGAAGCAATGGCGGCACGTAAGGCCGGTGTTGATCGGTACGAAGGATAACCGTGATTTTTTTTAGACTGCAGGGCTTCAGTTGCGGCAGTGATCACTTCAGGGCTTGGCGGCATATCGGGACTGCCGATGCCGAGATTAATCACATCAAGACCCGCTTCGTTCATGCGCCGGACTTCTTCAAGTTTTTTTGAAAAGTAGTATTCGCTGATTGTTTGAAGGCGATTGGCCGGCTTGATGATCATACGAGGCTGCTCGCATCTTTTTTATAAAGACCGAATTCAATAAGGCCGACGGTTTTAAGTTTAAGTTCGGTTAACGCCAATTTGTATTCGTTTTCATCGTCGAATTCGAGATCAACATGAAATGAATACTCCTGCGGCCGTCCGATGATGGGCACTGATTGCAACTTCGTCATGTTAATGCCGTGTGAAAGAAAGCTGCTTAAAATTGAAAGCAGACTGCCCGGCCTGTGAGAAACTTCAAATTTGATTGATGATTTATTAGGTTTAATCTCTGGATAAAAAATTTCATCACGCGAGACCGTTAGAAAGCGTGTGTAGTTTTGTTTGTCAGATTCAATGTTTTCAGCCAACAGGTTAAGACTGTAAACTTCAGCGGCCAAACGGCTCGCAATGGCAGCAACTCCCGTGAGTTTCTTATCATTTATTTCTTTGGCACTTTCAGCTGTGTCGTTAGCTTCTAAAATTTTAATATGCGGATGCTGGGCTAAAAAATCCTGACATTGAAACAACGCCATCGGGTGAGATTGCACGGTTTTAATATTATTGATCGTTTGCCCAGGTAAGGCCATCAGGCACATTTCAATTCGCAAATAAACTTCACCGATAACCCGCAGTTTGAATTTTTCAAGCAAAAGATAATTAGGAAGAATGCTTCCGGCTATTGAGTTTTCAATGGCCATCATATTAAAATCAGTTTCGTTTTGAGCAAGGGCTTCGCAAAGACGGCGAAAGGTGGCGCACTCGACGAATTCGAGATCGTGCCCGGCAAAATATTTGCGAGCGGCCACGTCGTGAAAAGCGGCTTTAACACCTTGAATGCCGATACGTAGTTTTTTCCGCATTAAACACGCACCAAACGCTGACGCAAAAGATGATCGGCAATTGTCAAAGCGGCCATGGCTTCAACAATGGCAACCGCGCGTGGCAGAACACATGGGTCATGACGGCCTTTACCCGCAACCTTTGCGGCATTCCCTGCTTTATCAACGCTTTCTTGTTCTTTCATGATAGTGGCGACGGGCTTAAAGGCGACGCGAAAATAAATATCCATTCCGTTACTGATGCCGCCTTGTACGCCGCCCGAATTATTTGTCGTCGTTTTGATTTGGCCGTTTTCATTAGTAAAAGAGTCGTTGTGTTCAGAACCGCGCATTGAAACGCCGGCAAAACCCGAACCGATTTCAAAACCTTTGACAGCATTGATACTGAGCATGGCTTTACCCAAGTCCGCGTGCAAACGGTCAAATACCGGTTCACCAAGGCCCACCGGGCAGTTTTTGATGACGCCGGTGACAACGCCACCGATGGTGTCGCCGTTTTTTCTAACTTCGTCGATCAGCTTCGTCATTTTTTCGGCTGTTTCGGTGTCAGGACAGTGAACGTCATTTGAAAATGTATGACTTAAGTTTAACTGGTCATAGCTTTTAGGGCAGACGATGTCTCCCACCTGCGAAACATAGGCCGCAATTTGAATTCCGCTTTTCTTGAGAAATAATTGTGCGACGGCGCCGGCAAAAACACGAGCCGCAGTTTCGCGCGCACTGGTTCGGCCGCCACCGCGGTGGTCACGGTGACCGAATTTCATTTGCGAGGTGAAGTCGGCATGTGAAGGTCTGAAGGCTTCGGCCAAGTGGTCGTAATCTTTTGAACGGCTGTCTTCGTTTTCGATGATCATGGCAAGTGGGGCGCCGGTTGATTTGTTTTCAAAAACACCTGAAAGAATTTTGGCTTGGTCGCTTTCTTTTCTTTGTGTTGTCAGGCGACTTTGCCCGGGTTTTCGTTTGTCGAGCTGCGCTTGAATAAATTCAAGGTCAATTTCAAGGCCCGCTGGACACCCGTCAATGACCGCGCCGATGACGGCGCCGTGAGATTCTCCGAAAGTCGTGACCTTAAAGGCTTGACCAAAAGTACTTCCTGCCATGTTATTTACCTTTCGCCTTTTTTAAAGGTGCGGCTGCAATTAAATCAAGAGCTTCGGTGTAAGACCCGAAACCCTTTCCTGAAATCTGTGCGACACTTATATCGCGAATAACCGAAACTTTTCTGAATTCTTCGCGCGCATGGATATCGCTTAAGTGCACTTCGTAAACCGGAAGGTTGACGGCGGCTAAGGCGTCTCTTAAAGCGTAGGAGTAATGTGTGAGTGCACCGGGATTAATGACGATGGCTGCCGCCCATTTACGGTTAGCGTGAATCAAGTCAATTAACTGACCTTCGTGATTGCTTTGTTTAATACGAAGTTCGAATGAATTTTGACCATGAGCTTTTAATTTAGTGTTCAACTGGGACAAGGTCATTTTGCCGTAGACTTCGGGTTCGCGCTCGCCAAGCAAATTGAGATTAGGTCCGTGCAAAACCAGAACTTTGGTTTTTTTCTTAGTCATGTTTTACGTCCTGCAGGGTTTTGAAAGCTGAAAGCAGATCACCCGGTTCGATGTTTCGATCAAGCAAGGTCTGCCCGACATTTTTGAGTAAAATAAAACGAACTTTTCCGTTTTTGGCTTTTTTGTCTTTCGACATCACCTTAAAAAAGTCTTGGGCCGCAGCCGTCGGCAATGCCGGAAGTTTGATTTGGCTTAAGAAGCCGTCGGCCTCTTGCCAAGCTTTAACTGAAAGCTTGCCTTTGACCTTTGAAAGAGCCAGCGCAAAGCGCATACCCCAGATGACAGCCTCACCGTGCTGAAATTTTTGATAGCCCGTCACCGATTCAAGTGCATGACCAAAGGTGTGACCGAAGTTTAAAACTTCGCGGACGCCTTTGCGGTCGAATTCATCTTTCATAACCGCTTTAGCTTTGAAGACGGCTGATGACTTGACCAGTTGTTGCATAACGGCCGGGTCATGTTTGAGCGCCGCACTCCAATTGTCGCGCACGTAGCCAAAAAACTTTTTATCGAAAGTAAGTCCGTACTTAACGACTTCACCTAAACCAGAAATGAGTTCCCGTTCAGATAAAGTTCTTAAAAAATCGGTGTCGCAAATAACTAAAGCAGGTTGGTAAAATGTGCCGATAAGGTTTTTACCGATCGAATGATTCACAGCGGTTTTTCCGCCGATCGAGCTATCGACTTGGGCCAATAGTGTGGTCGGCAAACCAACCCAGGCAATTCCGCGCAAGTAAGTGGATGCAATAAAACCGGCGGCATCGCCGACCGTGCCGCCACCCAGAGCAAACAACGTTGAGCTGCGATCAATTCCGGCTTTCAGCATTTCACCGTAGATGGGGTAAAGCTGTTCGATATTTTTAAGTGATTCGCCCGCCTCAACCGCGATTTCATGCACGTTCCAGCCGGCGTCGGTTAAAGATTTGATCACTTTTTTGCGGGCTTCGGTTAAGCGTTGATCGCTGATCAGAACGGCGCGCTTTGAATCGGCTTTGTAGAGTTTGGCTAATTTTTCTGAGATGCCGCTGCCGATCAGCACGTCATAAGAATTTTTACCAAGTGCTAACCGAACGCGCTGATGAGAGGTTGATTTTTTCTTCGTACTCATGGCTTGAGCTTTCTCAATTCTTGTTGAAGGTTTTCGCAGACGGCTTCAGTACTTTTTTCGTCAGTGTGAATAACGAAATCTGCTAATTTATAAACGGCTTCTCTTTTTTGCAGCAGCTCAGCTATTTGTCGCTCGCTTTGATTGACGATCAGTGGGCGCACTGCGCCGGCAAGGCTTAATCTCGTTTTCAAAGTTTCAATTTTGGCACTGAGGTAAACCAAAGTGCCTGTCTGCTGAATCAGTTTAAGGTTTTCTGGGTTGATCAAAGCCCCGCCGCCAAGAGCGACAACACCCGGAGGCTCTGCCGCTACTTTTTGGATGGCGAGAGATTCTAATTCGCGAAAAGTCTTTTCGCCGGATTCTGTAAAAATATCTGCAACTGACTTGCCTGCCATTTCAACGATGATTTGATCGGTGTCATAAAATGGAACTGAGAGCAGCTGCGCAAGCGCTTGGCCGGTAGTTGATTTGCCCGCACCCATGAAGCCGCAAAGAAAGACTCTTTTTGCAGCCAGCTGCGATCTTAAAAAAATGGCTAAGTCTTGGCTGACCTGGGCGCGTTTGGCGACGGGGCCGAACCAAATTTCCCAAGTGGCTAGAGCCTGACCGATCAGCATAGCAAGGCCGGTCATGGTTTTGAGTCCGCGAATTGAAGCGCGTTTTAAAAATTCAGTTTGTTCGGGGCGGTAAACGAGATCGAAAGCAAAGCTACCGCTTGGATCGGCGCCCTGAAGAATAGAATCGAAAATATTAAATTCATTGGCTTGTGAGGCGTGACTTGTCATGCCCAAGGGCGTGGCCTGTATCAGCAGTCGTGCTTTTTCATTTTTAAAAACATAATTATGATCGACAGCTAAAAAAGTGGTGTTCGGGAAAATAGGGCCTAGTTCAACCGCAACAGCTTCGGCCCGTGATATTTGACGGTTGCAGAGAACAAGGCGTGTAGCACCGCAAAGCCCGGCTGCATAGGCAGCAGCTCGTGCTGCGCCACCCGCACCCAGAATAATAACGGTTTGGTGATTTAAATCGACGGCGTTTTGAATAAAAGATTCTTGAAGCCCCAAAATATCTGTGTTGTAACCGGAAACGTGGCCGTTACTCAGCGCTACGACATTAATCGCACCGATGGCGCGGGCTTCAGCCGAAATATCATCAGCGAAATCGAAAATACGTTCTTTATGCGGGATGGTCACATTAAAACCGATGACTTCGGGTTTTGTTTTTTGCAAATGCATAAACTCACTGAGTTTTTCAGGTGGCACATCGACAGCCGTGTAATTAAGATGTTCAGCACTTAAAGCGCGCGATAAAAAACCGAAGATGGCCGGTGAAAGCGAATGAGAAACCGGATGCCCGATCACCGCCGCGGTTCTGGTCATCGAGTTAACTCGGCCAAAATCGAATAAAATTCAGGATAAGAAATGGCCACGCACTCAGAACCGTGAATCAGGTTTTCACCATCAGCGACGAGGGCTGCAATACTAAACGCCATTGCAATGCGATGGTCATGGAAACTATTAATTTCAGCGCCCTTTAGTTTTTGCGGGCCTTCAATAATAAAACCATCCGGAGTTGTTTCGATAACCGCACCCATCGCCCTTAGGTTTTGGGCGACGGCTTCGATAC
>JANPAD010000272.1:0-2581 GCA_031429735.1 Bdellovibrio sp.
TAAAAAAAAGCTGTGACCAGTAGTGGCTCTCTTCAATGTAGGTGTCTTGGTTTAATTTAATTTGAATGTAAAGCGGCGATTTTAAACTGATTTCATGTTTGATGTGGAAGCGTTGAAACTGAATCAGATCGTATTTTTCTAAATGTTCAAGTGCGGTTGTCACAAAGTTTTCGGGTACAAGCATATCAGAATCTAAAAAAAGTAAATACTCGCCCCGGCTGTATTTAGCAGCCAGATTTCGTGCTAGTCCTGATCTAAAAAAATGTTGCGATCCACGATTTGGATGGCTCTTGCTCCAGTAGATATATTTGATATTCACTTGGCGGTCGACGCGCGAAAACATCTCTTGTGTAATTTCGGCCGCGGAATCATGACTGCCGTCGTCGGCCACGAGAATTTCATAAAGTTCGGCCGGACAGCCTTGGTTGTAAAGATGCAGCAGCACATTCGACAGAAAAAGTGAGTTGTTGTAGGTCGGGATGATAATGCTGATTTTCGGTTTTTCATCTGAGATCTGATGTGACCATTTAATACGGTACGAAACTATTTTTTCAGGCGAAAGTTCGTAGTGCAGCGGCACATTCGAATTATGAATTTCAAGACCCGGGATGGTTTTGAACTCGATATCGTAAGAAGCGATATCCTGCACCGTGATAGACCTGGCTAGGCTCGCATCGTAAGGATAAAATCTCCAACGAATATTTAGCCGGTCTTTATTTGAAATAAAGAACGAAACCATTTTTTTGAATTGTCTTGTGTTCAACGGACTGAAAAGTAGGTTTTTAAAGTTGCTATCGATTTTAACAGTTTGTGAAGAATCTTCAACGTCTAGATCGGTGATCTTAAGGTAAAAGCCTTCGTGCGTTTTAAAGTTCAGTTGATCGAGCTGATGCGAGTATCCGATCGCCAGATCGTGGCTTTTCAGCCTTTCGGCCAAAAATAAATTCAGCTCTGCAAAGTCAGCGAAGGCTCTGTCGATTTCAAAGCAGAAAGCCGTCTTGTTGTTGTCGATCGCCTTTTGAGCGCGTCGATTCCACGTGTTGATATTAAAATCGGCCGTCGACTGGATTAAATATCTATAAAAAGACATGTGGCTAGACATCGCTGACATAAGCTTTTATTCTAGCAAAGATGGAGAAAAAAACAAATCTCGCCGTTATAATTCCTTGCTATAACGAAGAGCAGAATTTTGGCGATTTTAGCGCGGAGCTGGCGCATTTTGCGAATCAGCTAGTGGCTGAGCCTCATTTACGAGTGCATTTCTTTATCGTCGATAACAATTCAACAGATCGTTCCTGGGCCATGCTCGACGATCTTGCACGAAAAAATCAGGGTTTCATCACAGTTTTGAGTTGTTCTGTACAAGGTTACGGTGCCGCCCTTAAGCATGGATTCGCTCACGCTCATGAATTTGATTACGCCACATTCTTAGATTTCGATAATACATATCCGCTGCTCTCGATGCTGGATCTGCTTAAGCATGCGACAGAGCATGGCCACGATTTGGTTTATGGGGCTCGCCTCCATGCAAACTCTCAGATTGGGCCGGTTCGTCTCATCGGTAACCGCTTCTATGTGCTTTTGCTTAAGTGGCTGTGCGGGTATCCCTTGAGTGACGCTTGCTCAGGACAGCGGGTTTTTAAAGTTGAGCATATCAAAACGATTTGTCAGCTTCGCCAGAACGATTTGTCGTTTTCAATTGAACTGACCATGTGTGCGATTAACCGTAAGTGGAGCATCGCCGAAAGACCGATCGCGTACCGCGGACGGACGGGCGAATCGAAGTTGTCGGTGTTCACCGATGGCTTCAAGTTTTTAAGTATTATTGTGCGCGAACGTATGAAGCGGGCAAACTCTTAATGTTCAAAATTGCGATCTACGCATCAGGCGAAGAAAGTTTTCAGAAAACAGCGGGCGAACTTCAAATACTCGGTTTCACAAGAGAAGCATTATATTTTGCCGATTCACGAAAGCAGACACGGCTCAGTGCAATCAATCAAAATGTAGGACAATGGATTTTATTTATTGATCACGATTGTGTTTTGAGCGCGTCAATGCGTCGTGAAGTGGACAAGCTCATACAACGATATGACGAGAGCGGCACCGTTGTTTTGGCGGGTCTTTACGAAAATCCTGTGCCGGCAACCAGGCTTCAGCGGGCGCATAATTGGATTGCGAACACGTGGCTTGAACTTTCGTTCCAAGATTTAAATCAACCGGTAATTTTAGGCGGCTGTTTTTTGATTCGAACGAAAAATTCAATTTCGGGAGTTTTGCCCCAGGATATGTGGGGCGCTGAAGATAAACTGCTGGCTCGTCTCTTACATGAAAACGGTGTGAGCTTCTTTTTTCATCCTGAACTTAAAATGAAACATAATACAAGCAAAGATTGGCTGCATTTCTTTAGACGGGCGTGGCTACATGGTCAGAATGATTCGGTGGGCGACGAAAAAAAAACTATCGGTCATCGTTATTCGGCGTGGCTAAAAAAAATTGCTTCTGCAGATTTTGATTTAACTGCTTTAATTCTTCTTCACTTTTGTATTCAAAAAACGGCCAAGCAAGTTCAACAAGTTCTCCG
>JANPAD010000273.1:0-3746 GCA_031429735.1 Bdellovibrio sp.
CTTTCAAAAACGGCTCGACTTCAGGTGTGCGGCTGTCTGACGGCGCACATCATGAAGCTGACGCTGTGGTCAGCAATGCGGACCTTGTTCTGACGTACGAAAAACTCTGCCGCTCGCATCCACAGGCTGTTTTCAAGACCAGCAAATTTAAAAAAATGAATCATTCCATGTCGCTGGTCGTAATTTATTTCGGTACGTCTAAAAAATACGACGATGTTTTACACCATACTGTTCTGTTTGGACCACGCTACAAAGAACTGTTGAGTGATATATTTGAAAGTGGTTATTTGGCGGATGATTTTTCTTTATATCTTCACCGGTCAACGGCTTCGGACGATGATCTGGCGCCGCCCGGCTGTGACAGTTTCTATGTTTTAGCTCCCGTGCCAAATTTAAAACATGAGCGCATTGATTGGGAAAAAACGAAAAACGAATACGCTCAGAAAATTTTGAATTATTTAGAAAAAAAACTATTGCCTAATTTAAATAAAAACATAGTAGTTAAAAAAATTTTTACTCCAAATGATTTTCAATCTGAATTGCAAGCTTTTGAGGGTGCCGCTTTTTCTTTAGAGCCCACATTGAGCCAAAGTGCTTACTTCAGGGCTCAAAATAAAGATCGACAAATTCCCGGGCTTTACCTTGTCGGAGCCGGAACACATCCCGGTGCTGGAGTTCCCGGGGTTCTGAATTCAGCTAAAGTAACGGCTAGTTTGGTTGCAGAGGACTTGTTCAAATGAGTCGGCAGCAAAAAAATCTTAAGGAATCAATTTTTGAGGGTTCTAAAAGCTTTGCACTCGCCAGTCTTATTTTTAACCATGAAACAAAACTAAATACCTGGAGACTCTACGCTTGGTGCCGTATGAGCGATGATGAAATTGACAAAGACCCGACACAAGCAAAAAAAAAATTAGATGAAATGAAAAAGAAGCTGAAACAGCTCTATCTGGGCGAAAACACCTGCAAGGAGCAACACTGGCAGTTTCTTCAACAGGTCGTTGATGACACATTTATTCCTGAGATGTATTTGCAAAATATGCTGCAAGGCTTTGAAATTGATGCCGAAGCTAAATTAATTCAGGATGAGCGTGATCTGGATTTCTACTGCCACGCCGTAGCCGGTGTTGTCGGCACGATGATGTGTCACATCATGGGAGTCTCGGATGTGCGCGCTCTTTCGCATGCGGACGCTTTGGGTCGAGCGATGCAATTGACGAATATAACACGTGATCTATTTGAAGATTACTCGAACAACCGTGTTTATCTGCCTGAAAAATGGCTCTTAGATTTTCAAATCAAACGAGAAGATATTTTTGAAGATAAAAACAATCTAAAGTTACAGAAACTTGTGGATAAACTTTTTCTACGGGCTGAAGCAGGGTACCAGAATGGGCTACAAGGAGCCCGTTATTTAAAACCCCGTGCCGCGCTGGCTGTAATTATTGCAGCCTATACTTATCGTCAAATCGGTCGAAAAATAAAACGCTTAAAAAACCCGACTTTTAAAAATCGTGTCTTTATTACTTCGAGCGAGAAGACATTGCTTGTCATTTACGGTTTTTTTTACTGGTTAAGCCTCATTCCGGCGTTTTTAGCGAATAAACAAATTTACTCTAAGCAGCTACCTGTGCTGCAATACAAGTATGCCAGTTAAAAATCAGATTAATATATTCTTTAAATACATTGGGAACATACGGTCATTCAAATCTCATGACTGGGTTATCTATATTTCTTGGGTTGGCCTCATGCTGGGTCTATTAGGTTCGGTTCTCTATTTTATAATTCAAGGTCAATCACACGGCGTGATATTTCCTGACTATATTTGGTGTATTCCATTCGGCATCTGCACTTTTACGATGGCGATTGCAATTGACACCATCGGACATTTAACTCTTTATCGAGAGGCGTTGAGGCAGGGTGAAGATCTTGTTCACAAAATCACGATTTTTGCGGGGGTCACCAGCACTCTTGGGCTATGCTGCGCCTACAACTGGCCCGGTCTTTTTAAAATTCCAAGTCTGGTTATGGTGACCCTCAGTATTCTATATTCACTTGTCGATGAAGCTCTGCACTGGAATCGCTATTTGCGGTCTCAATCAGATTCAGTCGAAATGATAAGCCATTTCTTTATACTTTTTGGCCACTTGACCATGATTTCCGCCTGGACCTGGTGGTTTTTAACCGGTTATCAGGGCGTAGCTGACACTTTGAAGGTGCTATTCTGAAATCTCATTCAGCAAAATTTCCATCGACATTTGCAATCGTCGGGTTTGGCTTGTCCGGATGCTTGACCGCCATTTACCTGAGTCATCGTTATCCGCAGGCGCGCATTTGCATATTTGAGCGTTCAGCCAACAAGAACGAGCAATACTGGTGTTGTTTTAAGACAGACATTTCAAACGGTGCTTATCAAAAAATAAGCCCATTTTGTGAAAAAATATGGCCGCAGTATCTTGTAAAGTTTAGCGATTTCGAAAGAATTCTTGATACCGAATACATGTGTTTTTTTTCCAAAACAGTACGCCATAATGTACGTAACCTAAAGCATGTTGAAATTAGTTTCGGAGAAGTGGAAGTCAAGAAAAATTCAATTCAGTTTCAGTCCAATGAATTGTTTTTTGATGAGGTATTTGATTGTCGAGGTGCGGTCGACAGAAAACAAGAACAGTCAGGATTTCAGAAATTCTATGGGCTTGAGCTCGAAATTGAAAGCGGTCCGCAATTACCTCAAATTCCTCTTTTAATGGACGCTTGTATAGAGCAAATCGATGGATTTCGATTTTTGTATGTTTTACCGATTTCACCGCAGCGGCTATTTATCGAAGACACCAGGTATTCCCAAAATCCGGATCTGGACGAAGAAGTGTATCAACGTGAAATCTTAAGCTGGGTTCAGAAAAACAACTGGACTCTAAAAGCTATTTCGCACGTCGAGAGAGGCGTTTTACCTATTCCTCTCTTAAAACAGAGCAAAAGCACCGACCATCGAAAAATAGGACTGGCAGGTAACAGATTCCATTATATTACAGGATACTCTCTTGGTGCTATCACAGAGCAACTTGATGGAATGCTCGCCGATGAACCTAAATCAAAAAGTTCCGAAATTCAGAAAAGTATTTTTATCATTTTAAATCGACTTATGTTTTGGGGTGTAGATTCCGAAAATAGAATAAAAATTTTCAAATTTTTTTATAAACTACCCAAAGACACCATTGAAAGATTTTATGCCGGAAAATTAAAAATTTGTGACTTGAAAATCTTTTTTTCAACAAAGCCTCCGGTCAGCATACGAAAAGCGATTCAGATTACAATTCAGTCGCTATTTGAGTAAAAGCAATTTCGCTTTTTCCCAGTACTCTTGAATCCGCACGTCATCAGTTGTGGCCAAAATTTGTTCCGCGGAAAACCCATTTGGTTTGTGTAATGGTTCTGACTGATTTTTCAAGATCTGTAAATAAACGATATCCATAGTTGGCGACGGCTCAAGCAACTGCTGTGTTTTCAAGTAATCAACATCGAAAGAAGGTGTTGAACTAAGACCCTCAAGATCGAATTCGAGTTGATGTTTGATGTCGATCAACGAATAAGCTTTGCGAAAATACAATTCAGTTAGACGTGTCGGAGAACCGACTTCTCCGTAAAACATTTTAGAGGTTGCGAAATAATAGGCACGATAAAGTTCTTCAAAACCATTGTACTTGTCCGGCTTTCTTTCAACAGGAATGCCGCCCGAGCGGTAATGTTCA
>JANPAD010000274.1:0-2415 GCA_031429735.1 Bdellovibrio sp.
TTTATTGAAAAAGAAAATCAAGAATGTTGAGATGGATTGCGAGTTCCCGCAGCTTGGACGCCGCACCTTTCTAATATCCGCAAGTCTTATTCAGTGGATGGGAGAACTGTCTCAAGAACCTCAAGAACCTCAAGAACCTCAATCAATTCTCTTAAGTTTTGACGACATCACTGAGCGCAAACGTACAGAAGAGAATTTGCAGCAACTTTTTGGAAAAGAGAAGGCGGCTCGTTCCGACTCTGAAAGAGCAAATCAAACGAAAGACGAATTCATAGCTACTTTGTCTCATGAACTTCGAACGCCATTGACATCAATTCTTTCGTGGTCGCAAATTATTCAAAAACAAAACATCGATCCAGATAAAATCAAACATGGAATTATGATGATCGAAAAGTCTGCTAAGATGCAACGTCAGTTGATTGACGATCTATTGGATGTCACGCGAATTCGGTCCGGAAAACTTTCCATAATTTTCTCCGAAGTTGATCCAAGAGAACCTGTGAGCAATGCCATTGAGGCGGTCCAACCTCTGGCCGAAAGTAAGAAGATCGTTATTAAGTCGGAAATAAAAATACAGTCGGAAAAAATTTGGGGCGATCAAGATCGACTTCAACAGATAGTTTGGAATCTATTAACCAATGCAATAAAATTTTCTACTGAGGGCGCTGTAGTCCTGGTCCGAGTTGAGCAAGTCGAAGTACAGGGCGATCAATTCGTATCAATCAAAGTTATCGATCAAGGAAAAGGGATCGCTTCGGAGTTTGTACCAAATCTTTTTGAACGCTTTAGTCAGGCGGATAGCAGCTCCGTACGCGTTCATGGTGGTCTTGGTTTAGGACTCGCCATTGTTCGCGACTTGGTTCAGTTACAGGAAGGGTGCGTTCGCGCCGAAAGCGACGGCAAAGGCAAAGGCGCAACATTTACCATTTTGTTGCCGATCAAACTGGGAGCTGCTTGCAAAATGGATGAAGCAAGCGCGCGACCGGAAATTAAAATTCAAAATAACGTTGAACCGGTAGACCTATCGGGCTTACGCATATTGGTTGTTGACGATGATCCGATCACTCTTGAGGTTTTAATTGAGACACTGAGTTCTTTCGGGGCCAAGACGCATCCTTGCAGTTCGGTAGCTAATGCACTTGCGGCGCTCGAAAAATTCAGACCCGATATCTTGGTGAGCGACATTGCTATGCCAGTTGAAGATGGCTACAGCCTGATTCGCAAAGTAAGAAAATTAGACATGGGACATTACAGTAACCTTCCCGCGTTGGCGCTTACGGCCTATGCAACAGACAGTGATGTGAAGACAGCTTTATCGGCTGGCTTTGATTCGCACATGGCAAAACCCTTTGATACTCATCGCCTTGGGCAGGCAGTTACTGAACTTGTAAGGCAAAAGAAAGTCGGTCGCAGTGAAACCTGATTTTGTTGTCGGCATTGGGGGCTCGGCCGGAGGTCTTAAGGCCTATACGACTTTACTTGAAGCACTGCCGTCAGATACAGGTATGGCTTTTGTTTTTATTGCTCATCTGAGCCCCGCTACCGATAGTTTACTCGCGTATCTCTTGTCGCGATCAACGAACATGCCCGCAATTCAGGCCGCCGAAGGAATGACCATTCAGGCAAATCATGTCTACGTGATCGCCCCAAACACCAATCTTCTCATGCAGAATTTTGCTTTCAGGGTGGTCTCTCCTCGCACTTTGAATAAAGGACGGCACAATCAAGTGGACTATTTTTTTAGTTCTTTGGCTGAGGCTATGGGAGTGCGTGCGATCGGCGTTATACTTTCCGGTGGTGATGGCGATGGCACCGAGGGGTGCCGGCAGATCAAGGCCAAGGGGGGTAAAACCTTTGCGCAGGATTTATCCGCCGACGTCGACTCGATGCCCCTGAATGCTCAGGCTTCAGGTTGCGTAGATTTTGTTCTCCCGCCAGATAAAATTTCAACTGAGCTTACCAAGATAGCTGCACAATACGCGAAAAAATCTGCCGAAATTTCATAAAATTTCGACGCTTACGCTTGTTCTTCATTTGTGTGTTTTCAAGTATTTAGAACTGCTTAGTATTTTTTTTGACTACGAATCGGAGAAAAAAATTGGGGTGACCAACGGGGCTTGAACCCGCGACAACCGGAATCACAATCCGGCGCTCTACCAACTGAGCTATGGCCACCACAGAAAATACTTCATAAAGATATATTGAAAAACGGCCCCGAAATCAACTTATTTAGAGCCATCTAAGAGGACCTACTTGATTAAGGCTCGTTTAAGGTCTTCTAAGCGCGAATCTGCCGCTTTTCCGAACCAGATTGAAAGCAACTGTTTGGCAAAAGTTTCAGATCCCATGATGCTGACAACTTTTACTCCGGTATCGGCGCCATCAAGGTAAACGGTCGCTCTGTCGCCGGCCCAG
>JANPAD010000275.1:0-4046 GCA_031429735.1 Bdellovibrio sp.
AAAAAACTCCTTAATTAAATTAAAGCCAAAAAATAACGTTAAAAATAAGAATTTTAGCTCTTCGAAATTAGCTTAGAATACGCCGAAGGACAAATGAAATGCGCCGTCAGATTCGCCAGCTTTCTTATTCAGTTTGTGACCATATTCAAGGCTCAGCGGACCAACAGGAGTGTTATATCGAATGCCTACGCCTGCGGCATCGCGCCATTTATCAACCAAATCAAGACCCTCGATTGAAACCTGACCGCCGTCATAGAAAAACGCTGCGGCCAGATCATATTTTACGCTGAGCGGAAACCGCAGTTCAGACTTGGCCAGTTTAAAATCTGATCCGGTGTGTAGACGAAACGAGGCGCCGATTTCTTGTGTGCTCGGAAAAAATTCAGACGATTCAAACCCACGGATTGTATTGCGGCCTCCAAGAATGAAACCTCGCTTATCGAATGGCACGCCAACGCCTTGTTTGTCATTCACCCGGATCGAACCGGCACGCAATGACTGTGCAAAAACGAACGCCTCATGCAGCGGAAAGTAAACCGTCGTTTCGCCGGTCACGCGAGAAAACTCATCGACATTGTTGTTGCCGAGCCCTTCCGGTGACCATTCAAAAGACACGCGGCTGAAGTGCCCTTTGGTCGGATTGAAAATATTATCCCGGTAGTCAAATTCAACGGCCGGAATTAACGAACCGATCACCAAACTTTCACTGGTGTAACCATAGCGAAGCTCGTCTTCGTTGCTGATGCCGTGATCGACGAAAGTATTCACCGAATAGGAAAACACACCCGTTATATGGGAGGTTATGTCCTGTTCAAGTGAGAAGATAGCTGTATTCGCCTCGGTGACTTTGTTAACGGTGATATCGGTAATAGATGTTGAACGGGTGGCGCTGACCCTGAAACGCAGTCGGGTGTCAAAAATATAAGGCCAGAAGCCACCGATTGTCTGTTTATGTTCTAAAAATCGTATCGAAGCAAAGTTGTAATTGGCCTCGGCCCGTAGCGAAAGACCGACACCGCGCCCGAAGAAGTTACGGTAAGCCACACCCGCGTAACCGTGAAGTGTTCCACGGTTTTCGTCTGTCACACCCACGCCTAAAACGCGAAGACCGGGGTCGCGTTCAGCGACTTTGACGATGACCGTGCGCTGAGCGACGGTGGAGTCTTTTTCAAGTGTGGTGATTTCGACCGAATTGAAATAACCGGTTCGTTGCAGGCGTAAAACGGATTCTTCAATTTTAGCAGGTGTCAAAATTTCTTTTTCAGTAAAATCAAGTTCGAGTAATATCATTTTGGTTTTGGTGCGAGTATTACCCTCAACCTCGATTGTTTGGGCCGTCACTTGTGGGCCTTCCTGAATATCAAACTTCAAATCGGCGGTGCCATTATTATCTTCGTACTGAATCAGATCTCTTTTTTCGTTGGCCAGGGCGTACTCAAGATAACCTTGGCTTTGGTAATAAATCTTTATATCCGCGATCGACTTTTCAAGCTGAGCTAGGCTGAGGTTTTGATTAACGGCCAGACTGCTTGCTTTTTTTACGCTCTCAAGGTTTACATCCGAAACACCGTTAAATTGCAGGGCGTGAATCTTAACCTGAGCGCCTTCTTCAATTTGCAGAACTACGACACCTTTTTGCGGCTGATCGTGGTCGGTGCTGATAAAAATACGCGACAACTTGGCGTTCACAAACCCATCGTTCTGCAGGTAAATAAGTAGATTTTTGGCCGCGGTCTCAATATCTTCTTTGATATACATTTTTTCCTGTATTGGAGCAGAAGCGAGTTCAAAAAATTTATCTTTGTAGAATTTTTCAGGGCGCGAAAACTGTCCGATGATTCTAAAGTCATTAATTTGCGTATAAGGGCCTTCGTCAACGTTCAGATATAGAAAAATTCGGTCATTAATTTTAGTTTCGTAATAAAGAACGCCGACGTGCGGATAGCCGTTAGTGATGTAATGAGTTTTTAACACAGAACTCAAGTCAGAACCTAAATTATCATCTTTTGAGTAGTAAGTTTTTAACTTCAGAATATCTTCTTCGAGACTGTCATGGGTGTAAGCGCGGGTGTTAGTGACTTCAATATGATAACGCTGACTTTCGGGCATTTTGTAAATAATCTGCGCAGTCAGATCATTAGCCGTGAACTGAATTTGCGGCGGCGGCACAGCCATCAGGTAGTAGCCGGCCGTGCTGAGGCGCGTGCGCAGTTCAAGTGTGATTTTATTTAAAGTGTCCTGAGTCAGCGTGGCCTTTCGAAATTTGCGCCGTAAGGCTTCGTCAATCTGGGCTAAGAGTTTTTGATCGGCCAAGCCTTCGACAACTATTTTTCGCAGCTCGGTTTGCTCTTTTTTATCAATCGTGAAGAGCACGGTTTTAACTAGCGTGGATTCAGAGACGAAAGCATACTGCACGTGAGCCGAACGATAGCCGCGTTCACGGTAGTGAACAGTCAATTTTTGGGCACCGGCCTTAAGGCTCTCTTCATCGAGTAGGTTACTGAGGTTAAGCCCCATGGTCGTCATCGCTTCCGCTTCGGACAATCCGGATAATCCATCAAAGCGCACCTTAATTTCGGGAGATATTTCTCCGACGAGCACCAACGCATTCGGCTGACTTGTGTCAGTTCGTAGAAGTCGGAGAGTATTGAAATTAAAACTCTCATCGAGTCGCTTCAGCACGGTATTGAGTTCGGCGGCGGTCAGATCTTTGCGTTTAAGTTCAGGGGCAAGATTATTAATTTTTAAAATAATATCTTCAGGCCAGTCTTTGAAACTCACGCTGTAAAGAGGTTCGGTCGCTGCCGCCAACGAAGAAAATAGAAGCAGCATAATAAATAAAGTGTTTAAGCGAATTCTCATTTAAACTCGTCCCTGAACTCGAGATCAAGACCGAATATACTTTTATTGACCGTCGGAGAATTGGTGATCTGCTCTTGTAGAGCCGCATCCTTATTTTGGTAGTTCAACTGAACAGAAACATTATTGTTGTAGAGATACTGAAGCTTAACCTCTTGATTTTGATCGTTGCCCGTAAAAGGTTTAGCATACGATGCATTTACTTTTTTGCTTAACTGTTTGCTGACCACCACTTTAGGGACGGCAATATTTTTGGTGCTGTCGACTTCGGGTGCAAGTTGTAAGGTCAGACCTAGCTTTTCCTGAATACGTTTATTGAGCTGAGACTGATTACTTATGACCGCCAAAACTTCAAGGCCAGTTTGCTTTTGCTGCGTTTCAGAGCTTAGATTTTGCGTGCCTTGATTGGTTACGCCTAAGGCAAGAAGCGTGAAAATGTCGTTTTGTGAAAGAGGTGGCTGACTGGTCGGTGTAATGGTCAAACTTTTGGCCAAGCCCTGGACCAGCAGATTGATATCGTATTCAGAGATGCGCGCACTGGCCGCGATATAAATGTCAGGATTGATTTCGCGAGTTCCTTGAAATTGTACAACGGCGTTTTGAATCTCGAAAGGTTTGTCTTTGAAGATCAGTTTCGAACCCGGGACGACGCTAATTTTTCCGATGATAATCGGGAGTTCCGGTGTACCTTGCACCTGCAAAAAACCTTTAGCTTCGCCTTCGAGAAGTTTATTTTTGATTAAGATGCCATTGGTCAGGTCAACATTCACATCCAAAGTCATTGATGGTTTTAACAGCTGTTGCTGTTGTTGCGGCAAGAAGGCGCTGGCTTTCAGGGTCTGGCTTTGTTTAGGATCGGGTTCGAAATTATTTTCAACCAAACCGTGATCCACTTTGTAATCAATTTTTAAATTATAGGGTAAGCCAATGCCGGCAAATAAAATCGTCGCTTTACCTTCGGTATAAACTTGCGCCGGAAAGGTGAGCTGCACATTATCCGCAATAGCACGTAGATTTATGGCGACACCTTGTGTGCCTTGCAGGTCAATGTAGCCGACTCCGCTGACGTCGCTGGTGCCGAATTTGCCGGTGATATCACCGAGCACAATTTTCGAGCGTGAAAACTCAATCGGCGTATTGATGTTTTCAATCGGCTGTGGCAAGCCCTTAAGGCTGACGAGGCCATC
>JANPAD010000276.1:0-4074 GCA_031429735.1 Bdellovibrio sp.
GATTCAACTTACAAAGGTTCTTACGGCTCTTCGACGATCATGTTGAAAAATATTGCGAAGTTCTGTTCGAACTGTTCAGACAAAGTTAAAATGGATGCTGACCTGTATGCGACAGATCAATTGGGCCGTATTGATCGTCCCGCTGTTAAGCAAGCCATGTTAAATGACTTCGCCAGCACAAAATAATAAAAAATACTTAAGTGTTGTTTTAATTATAGCTCTGCTTTTAGCAGGGCTATTTTACTTTTTAAGGCCTCGTATCGCGAGTGAATCGACTGACAATCAACATGAAATGCCCTTGAAACCTAGCCAGATGACTTTTGCAGATTCAAATAAGTTTCGTGAGCCCGAATTGAATTCAACCGATTCAACAGCAGCTTTACAGCAAAATGCGGGTCAGCCGACTGATTCTGTGGTTGAAGCCGAGCTTCGGCCTGAAGATCAGAAAAAAATAGAAATTTTAAATGAAATTTTGAAAAGCAAAAACGACAATGATCCGCGAATCAACAATGAGTTGAAGAGCCTCAATGCTGAAGTTCACCGAGCGCTCATGGCAAAATACAACAGGCTTGCACCGGAAGACCGCAACGGGCGGGGCACAATCGTATTTTTAATTGCGCGTGATTTGAAATCAACGGCAGATCTGGATTTTATAGAAAAGGTTTATCAAGAGCCGCCTTGCCTGAGCCTGGCGGATTGCGGGAAAGCTTCTACCGAAGAGGGTGATCATCTAGGAGCCGATCAAACAACGACGAATTACCCACAATTGGTGGCTTTGTACCAGTTAGATCAACAGTTGGGTCGCCAGCCGGAACTTTTGTCGGACCCGGCATTTCGTTCGCGCTTTGTAGCGGTTTTAAAAGAAGCCGACGGTTTTGCAGTACCGGCCGTTAACCAGAGGGCCCAGCAGATCCGAAAGAAGTACGGACTTTAAGATGCTTGAATTACTTAAGAAAAAATTTAATCTCGATGAATTCCGTTTAGGCCAAAGTGATATTATTCAAACGGTGTTGGACGGACGAGATGCTTTAGCCGTGCTGCCGACGGGCGGCGGTAAATCGTTGTGTTACCAGTTTGTAGCCGTGCAAACGAATAAACTAGTCATTGTGATTTCTCCGTTAATTGCGCTGATGAAAGATCAAGTTGCGGGGCTTGAAAGAAGAGGAATTCCCGCGGGAGCTTTGTTTTCAGGTCAAAGTGAAGATGAAAAAAGATTAGTTTTTGCTCGGATGAAGCTGGGCGGGGCTTTTGTTTTGTACCTTTCGCCAGAACGTGCGGCTAAAGAAGGTTTTCAGAAGTGGGTTTTAGATAAACCCATCGCCCTATTTGCGGTTGATGAAGCTCATTGTGTTTCGCAATGGGGGCACGACTTCAGGGCCGAGTATTCAGAACTGAAAGTTTTAAAAAAATTGCGTCCGAATGTGCCGGTTTTGGCCTTAACGGCTTCGGCCACGCCGACAGTGCTGGATGACATTGCTAAAAATCTGAAATTGGTCAAGCCGGCGCGGCTGGTGCACGGGTTTTATAGGCCGAATTTGTATTACCAAGTTGAAAGTTGTGAAGACGAAGATGTTAAAGACGACTGGCTTCTGCAAAGTTTAAAACAGTTTTCGGACGGGCGTGTGATTGTTTACTGCGGCACACGTAAAGTAACTGAAGAAGTTTCAGAATTACTGCAGCGAAATTTTAAAGATGTGGGCTTTTATCACGCGGGCTTAAGCCCCAAAGAACGCACGCGCATTCAAGAGGCTTACTCGACTGGTGAATTACGCATATTAGTTGCGACCAACGCGTTCGGTATGGGGATTGACCAGCCCGATGTGCGGCTGGTTCTGCATTATCAAATGCCGGGTAATATTGATGCTCTTTATCAAGAGATGGGCCGTGCCGGTCGTGATGGCGCGCATTCGACCTGTCTGATGCTGTACTCTAAAAAAGATAAAGGTCTGCAGTCATTTTTTATTACGAATTCAGAAGCTTCGGCCGAAATTAAGAGTCTGAAGTGGCGTAACTTAGATGCGCTGATTGCCTATTCTGAAGGTGGTGAATGCCGTCACGCCGAGATTTTAACTTACTATAAAGATTCTCAGCGTTTGAAAAAATGCGGACACTGCGATGTTTGCGATCCGTCTTCAAGTCGTAAAATCAATGAAGTGCTGTCGGTACGAAAAGCGGTCACGGTTAAGTTGATTAAAGAGAAAAAGCATAAATTTATCGTGGGCGAAGAGCTGAACCCTTCTCAGCAGATTATTTTTAAAGCCCTCAAAGACTGGCGCAAGGCCAAAGCGAACGAGCTGGATGTGCCGGCTTTCGTTATTTTTGGTGATAAGACTTTGCGGGAACTGGCGCAGGTTTTGCCGCAGACTCTTGAAGAACTTCAGAACATTTACGGAATTGGCGAAGCGAAGGTTGAAAAATTCGGCGCCGAACTTTTAGCTGAACTTGGGCGCGAGTTTTAAAAATAATTCACCAGTTTAATACGCCTAATGATTGTTGCGCACCGATCAGTTTTTTTGCTGCATGCTGTGCGAACGAACGTACATCGCTGACGATCAGCGTGGTGCCGGTGCCACGTTGTTGCTGACGACCGGTAAAAATCAAGAAGCGTGACTGTTTAATGACGTCCGCAAACTCATCGTAAATTTCTTTTTTCAAAATGGCATCTACGCTGCCGAATTCATCTTCAAGGGTAATAAACGCCGTGCCCTTGGCTGGTGGCGGCTTTTGAAAAACAGTTAGAATGCCCGCGTAAGTGATGGTGCGGCCTACGGGCGTGCGTTTGACTTGCGTCGAGGTGGTACGTGGTAAATGGGGAAGTTCTTTTCTTAAGGCTTTCATCATGTTTCCATGAAGTGAATAGCCAAGATGGCGGTGATCGATCTGAATTTCATCAATCAAACGCATCGGGGTGAAGAGTTTTTCATTTTGTTCGAACTGCGTGCTTTCATTGAAAAGCGAAAGCTGCGCGCGCGGGGCTGCAACCCTGCGTGCCGAGCTTGACGAGACGTCGTTGCCTGTTCGCCCGCCGCGTTCGTTCAGGCTTGCAAATTCGATGGAGCGCCAGAAGGCGTGGCGCCGGTCAACGCCGAAGCATTCAAAAGCGTTCGCCAGTGCCAGGCCTTCAATGACTTCGCGTGAAAACCCGGTTCGAAAAATAAAATCTTCGGTGCTGTCGAAAGCGCGAAGTGTGCGTTCATGCATCATGTGCAGAACGTCGGCTTCACGGGCGCCGCGCAGTTGGCTAAAGCCCATGCGCACGGTGCCGGAGTGTTCAATTTTTGCGTCCCAGTCGGAAAAGTTCGGATGCAGAGGTAAAAATTTAACGGCACTGTTGCGCTTGGCTTCAGCAATGAGTGTGTCCTCGGAATAAAAACCCATGGGCATTGAATTGATCAGGGCGCAGACGAGTTCGGCCGGGTAGTGGCATTTCATGTAGGCCGATTTGTAAGCCAGCGACGCGTAGCTAGCCGAATGCGATTCCGGAAACCCATAGTGCGCGTAACCTTTGATGTACTCAAAAAGGTCGGCCGCAAATTTTTCACTGACGTCACTTTTAAGTAAAGCTGCACGTAACTTTTCTCCCATGATATTAATTGTTTCAGCTGTCCGTTGTAGACCCATCGAACGGCGCAGCTGATCGGCTTCAGCCGGCGTGAAGCCGGCCACATCAATTGAAATTTGCATGATTTGTTCTTGAAAAATAGGTACGCCATAAGTGCGCCCAAGTATGGCTTCAAGTTTTTTGTTTGGATGCCGAAATGGGTTACCACGCCGAGCTTCAAAAAGACCTTTGATAAAGGGTTGCACCATGCCGCCAACTGTGGGGCTGGGTCTTACCAAAGCCACTTGCACAACGAGATCGTAATAATTTCGCGGCAAGGTTTGTGTCAGCATACTCATTTGTGCACGCGACTCAATTTGAAAGGTGCCGTGCGTTTCAGCCCGTTGAATCATTTTGAAAGTAGCCAAGTCGTCGGGCGGAATATCACGCCAGTCGATGCGGGCGGCATCGCAGGCTTTATGCAGAGCTGTTAAGAAGCCGATTGAAAGAATATCTATTTTCATCAGCCCTAA
>JANPAD010000277.1:0-5309 GCA_031429735.1 Bdellovibrio sp.
TTTTTTTATCAGCTTCTGATGTGACGTAGACAAGATCATTTGAAAGAGTTGGGTTAACGACAACTCGCTTAATGACTTGATCACTCAGTACACTAAGCAAAGGGCCGTCAGTAAAAACGTTAACGTTAATGTCAGCAAAATGAGATCCGACTCGGACCGCTCTGACGAATTCACCGTTGTTTTTAAAGAAAGCTTGGTAAGGATTTCCTACTTTATCAAAAAAAGAAATTAAACGAAATATTTGGGCTGATTTGCCCTCAATCATGTAGACACTTTCAATGCCAAGTACGTCAATTTTGCTGAATAAGGGCTGAATTTGCTTGAGTCGCGCAATGAGATCTAAATCGGAATTAACTCGATTAGGCGCTACCTTCAGATATTTCTCATCTGTGACAAAGGCTTGAATTATTTCAACGCCGACCAACTCCGACGAAACTTTCTTAACGAATGAATTGTAGACAGGTAAACCATTGATTGTCTGGTGTTGAAACTTGATTTCTTTATTTTTATACTTCGTCGTGATGCCGACATCTTCAGTTTGGACATCTTTTAGAACTGATTCAGAAGTGGAGGCTTGTCCGGTTTGCCACTCTCGATATGAAAAAGAATTTCTTTTTTGGCAGGCGGCTAGAACAAAAAATAGAAACATAAATTGCTTTTTCATAGTACCTCTTAGGTGGAATCAGAGCTTGTTAACAAGCTCTGATTCGAAAATGCAGCTAACTACTCAACTAACAGGCTTTTTTCCATGTAAGTGCCATCGCCGTTCAAAAAGCGAAGAGTGTGTTTACCGGTCGATAGTTTACCTAAGCGGACTTCTTTTTGAAATGGCACTAAAACCATAATGCACATTCCTGGAGTTACAGTCGCTTTTGAAATGATGTCGTGGTTAAAGTCGTCACGGTTTGCTGTTTCTGCCCGGCTCCATTTGTAGCAACCGTTTTGAAATACACCGCTGACAACAACGTAAGCATCTGAGTTTGAATCAAAACCGCCTGGAACGAAGGCACCTGTGATGCCGACTTGAACTTCACGGTCACCTTCCGCGGCTGCAGCTGTCGATACATGGGCTGCTAAAACGATCAATGCGAGTGCGAATAATTTTTTCATAAGGGCCTTCCTTGTTAAATGCTGGATCGATTGAGGTTCATTCCTTAACTTCCAGAATGGCTCTAACTTATTCCGATTCCGAAATAAAAATATGACGGGCATCATAACCGCAAAGCGGCATGAAAATAATTATGACAAACATGACGCCGGTCATATTGAGTTGAAAACAACCCTTATATATTGAGCTCAAATTTAGACAGAACTAAGAAAGGGTACATTTATGGAGAAAGATCTTAAGAACATCTATTCAAAGAACCTTATTACAATTCGCGAGACCGAAACATTGCACGACGCCGATGAATTGATGAATAACTACAATATACGTCATTTGGTGGTTGTTGATGAAACCAAAACGCTGGTGGGCATTCTGGCTAAGAGCGACTTCATAGCGCTCAAATACGTTGATTCGCGCCTGCGCGACTTCAATGTCAAAACGATGATGAGTTCGCCGGTGAAAACAATCGACAGAACTGCAAAAATCAAAGCGGTGGCTCAACTTTTCGTCAACAAAAAAATCAATAGTTCGTTGATCAGCGACAACGGAGAAATTGTGGGCATCGTCACAAGCGAGGACCTGATCAAAATTCTGGCCGAAAAAGAGTGCTTCTCCGAGGCGTTCGCAGAGCTGGATATGGCCGAACTTCTCGGCGAAGGATGGCAGGCCATAACAAGCTACACCCCAGAAGAAGCTGCGAATACTAATCAATAAAAAATAACTTAAACATTTAACTATCGAAAGGATAAATCAATGAAATCTTCTTTTTTAGCTGTCGCATTTTTTGCACTTTCAGTTCAGGCTTACGAAGGTCCTTCAACCGAAACTTTACTCGGAGCCCGCATTTCACGTGATGCCATTACAATCCGAGTCCGCAGCGGCGGTTGCACCTGGAAAAACTCATTTCACATCAGAAAGCAGTACGATTCGGCACTTAAGACAACTAAGTTGACCTTCATTCGCCTACAACCGGATCTTTGCGAGGGCTTTTTTCCAGAAGGCCGTGTATTAAGTTACAATCGAGTCGAACTTCAGATTAAAGCCGACGAAGGCTTCTCTATCGGAAATCCATTCGCCCCTTCTTTTGAGCGCGACTAGAAACGTGCATCGATATAACAGCCATCGCGACCAAGACGCCCCTGAGGCCTACGTGTCCGGAGGCGTTATAATTAGTTTAACCCATCCTATCGGATACGAAGTAGAGTAACCTCAACCACAAAAGGCGGTCACAATGCTGACGATCTCAAATCCAAATTTAATTTCCATCCGAAAAGATTCGACAATGGCCGTTGCCCGTGAACTGATGGTCGAAAAAAGAATCCGTCACCTGCCTGTCGTCGATGAACAGAACCGCATCATCGCCATGTTGTCGAAACATGACCTGAACGACGACCTGAAGTATCACAACATGCCCGTTGACCTGTTCGCCACCTACCCGATTCACTTCGTCAATGTCGATACAGCACTTTCCAGCGTAGCGCTTAAAATGGTGTCAGAGAAAATTTCAGCCGTTATACTTTGCAATGATAAAAATGAAGCCGTCGGCATTATTACCCCCGACGATCTTTTGTTTCAGTTTGCAACGCTTTTACAAGAAAAAGAAAAAACAGATTTCAGCTGGAAAAACTTTGACGCTTTGGCCACGGCCGGTGAATTGATGAAAAAGCTTTCAGACGTCGGCATTTAGGCGGGGTTCTACTTCGTCTCAAGCTTCCAAGAACCATCCCAGTCCGAAGCCGGGCTTTCGCTTTTATAAAAACGACAACGTTCAATGTACATCAGACTCACCGGATCAGTTTGTCCGAAAAAATCTAAGTGCTGGTTTGAGCAGTCTTCGAAAGCGCTGATCGCCGCATCCCAATTCTGCTTAACATAAAGTTCGCGGGCCCGTGCAAAACTTTCGATAAATAAAGCCGGAGCCGCAGTTTCAAAAACCTGGGCAATTCTAACCGCTTCATTCTTACCCTTAACTTTAAGATCATCTAAATAGCGATGCGAAGGTAACGGCTTACCCGAATTTCGTATCTGTAAAAGTGTGCTTTCAGTCGTCAATATTGAAACGCCGTAATTTTTGGTAGCCCCTTCAAGCCGCGACGATAGGTTGACCGCATCACCAATCACGGTGTAGCCCAAACTTTTGCTCGACCCCATGTTACCGACACTGACAAGTCCGGTGTTTATCCCGATGCCAATTTCAAGATCAATATCGTATTTCGTTTTGAAGTGAACTTTTTTAACACGCACCCACACCATCATCTTTTGCGCGGCTTCACAGGCGGCATGGGCATGGTCAAACGAATCCAGCGGATCACCCCAGAAGGCCATCACCGCGTCACCAATGTATTTATCCAGGGTGCCGCGCGACGCGAAAACAATTTCGGTCATTTCATCTAAATATTCATTCAGAAATTCACCTAGGTTCTTGGCGTCCATTTTTTCTGAAAAACTAGTGAAGCTTCGAATATCTGAAAACATAATGGTCAGTTCTTTTCTCTGCCCGCCGATTTTAAGTTTTTCCGGATTTTTTAAAATCTCATCCACATAATCCGGAGAAATATATTTCGAAAACGCCGACTTAATAAAGTTTTTTTGCTCTTCGACGAGCTGGTATTTTTCATAGACCAATAAAAAAAGACCGATCAACAACAACAAGTAGAGCCAAACCGACGGTAAATTAATCGACTGTAAGAACGCGAACGCATCGGTCAGTAAAACCACTGCACCCAATGCGAAAAACATTAATATAATCTGTGCTGATGACAGTCTTGTTTTATAAATTTGAATCATCAAGAAAAACAATAAGAGTAAAACCGAGATCGTGAGCACCAGTGTGGCCGAAGGTTCTCGTAAATAATCCCCAGTTAATAAATTATCAAGAGCCGTTACAACCAACTCCGGACCCGAAACAAGACCACCCGCTGAAGCGTGGTAATCACTGGCTGATGTGGCGGTAACTCCTAAAACGACGATACTTTCTTTAATTTGACTTTCAATTCGCGCTTTAAGCTTACGACCCATTTCAGAATCTTGTTCGGCCAATAAAATGTCAGCGGCACTGATGGCGTGTTTTTCTTTAACGTCGCTACGAAAGTTCAGTTGCACTTCGTTAACCGAAGGCTCTGAAAAGTTTTGACCCGAAAGCCGGGCCGACTTGAGGGCCAATGACGGAATCTTTTCGTTTTTTAAACTAAAATTTAAAAAAATGCGGCGTAAAATACCATCTTGATCAGGTTGCGAAACTGAAAAACCCATGTGCGGTGCCACCGCTGTGTATTCGGCTAAATTTAAAATAGGGTTTTCGATTTGCGGCAGCTCGTGTTCTGATTCAGATTCAGCAATCCCGAGCGATTCCGCTCCCGAGGTTAAAACAATTTTATCTTTGTAACGATTTAAAATTTTCAAAAGCTTACCTTCAGGCGAATAGCGTTTCACCAAGTCTGTATGGCCTAGCTTCAGTAAGTCGTTTTCAAGTTCAAGCGGTATACGCACCGACTCTTTTTCAGAGTATATAATATCAAGCACAAGTAACCGTGGGTTGTACTGAATTAGGCTGTAAATCAAAAAGGCTTGCGGATCGCGTTGCCAAGGCCAGCGTCCGTACTCAGAAAATTGCTCTAAGGTGCGGTTATCAATTTCAACTAACTGGATGTTCTTTTGAACAGGGCTAGGTTTAAGCAATCGCTGCTTGAGGTCACTGCCAAAACCGGTCAAACGCGAATTAAAGGCACTCTCTCTGAAGCTTGTAACGAGGCTGCTGCAAACAAAAAACGAAATCAGCACGGCTATTAATAAAAACTGTATCATTTTAAGATAGTGCTTCAAGAAACCCCGCTGTGACGTCGATAGACTGCTTATATGCACTTGATTAAAACAAAATTTAAAACTTCTGCCAACTACTTTAAAGCTCTCTCGATTTTAAGTTTTTTGTTTCCGGTGGGTTGTTCATTCAGCCCCAATATTGAAGCCATTCAAAATCAGTTGTTACCCTTCACCGCCCCAACAATCTCGTCATCAACAAACAAGGCGTTTACCGGCGGTGGAACAGATATCGAAATTAGCGGCAAAAATTTTGGAGCCGGTATCAGCGTCAGTGTGGCAAGCAAAGACTGCCAAATTCAAAAACTGACCGGCACAACGAAAATAAACTGTGCGGCTCCGCCTATGGTCGCAGGTTCCTATCCGTTAACTGTGACCGGAGTAGATG
>JANPAD010000278.1:0-3859 GCA_031429735.1 Bdellovibrio sp.
CCATATTTTTTTAATCGAATGGCTCCCGCTTCAGTCGCAAATGTTTGATCAGCTTGTGTATCGGCTTAAGTCAGATAATTCTGTGCCGGCTCTGTGGTTTTACGCAGATTTAATGGCCGACCTTATTCAGAGCAAAGTAAAAACAACTGATTTTGCAGCCTTGGTTCCAATAGCCGGTTCACGGGCCTCGTCGGTTCATGCTCATTTGCTCGCCGAAAGACTTTCACTGCATTTTGGGCTGCCGGTTTTAGATGTGATCAGTAAAAAAGCTACTGAAAAAGCGCAGAAATATATGAACGCTGAAGAGCGGCGACAGACAAATTTGTTTAGTCTGAAGACTGAACGTTATGTAGAATTTACAAAAATTCAAAAGCGTAAAAGTCAGTCCAAGCCGAAGTTTTTGCTGATCGATGATATTTTGACAACAGGGGTGAGTTTTCAGCAGTGCTCAGACGTTTTACACGGATCAGAACAAAATATGATCGCAACCCTTTTTTACCGGCCGCGGGCAGATGTCCGGCCCTTCAAATCGTAAGCTTCTTTCTTGTTGTTAACGACCGTGTCTGTTATAAGTTTCACCAATGAAAACAAGCTTGGTCCTCCTTATTTTTTCACTCTTTTTGTCGTTCAAGGTTAGGGCTGATTCTGCGGTCAAAAAGACAGAAGCTGCGGTTTTAAAAAAATCAGCTCAAGATAACGTTTTGCAAAAAACTTTAGAAAAATACGCCAAGGCTTCAAGTCTTCAAAGCAATATTAAAAAAACGGACGAGAAAACTGTTTTAGGAACGGTCGCAGAATCTAAGGGCCAGCTCAAACTTCAAAATAAAAAAATTCATATCATTTTAGATGGAGAGAAGAAGGTTGAATTTTTTTACAGCAATCGGACCGTTGTTCTTGTTGAATACCCGGATGCGGATTTCGCTAAAGATGGCGCACGAAAAATTACAATTTTGAAAAAATCGATACCGCCGTTTTTGGACAGCCTGCTTAGTTTATTCTCGAACCCTAAAGACTTCAATAAAGCTTTTGCGATGGTTTCCGAAAAGAAAGATAAAGAATTTGCTACGGTTGAACTTAAGCCCGAGCAAAAAGCGATCAAAAGTCTGGCTCTTAAAATTAATCTTAAGAATAACCAAATCACCCAAGTGGTCTTCGTTGATGATGTTGATACAAAAACAACGATCGATATGAACGACACTCAGTTTAATAAAAAAATCGATAAAAACGATTTTAACTTCACGAAGCTTAAATCAGACGAGGAAATAAAAGAATGAAAACAACGACGGAAAACTCTCAAACCAAACGCGTTCATTTTATCAGCCTTGGTTGCCCTAAAAACTTAGTCGACAGTGAAATTATGGCGGGTACTCTTATGAAAGATGGTATCAGTGTTGTGAGCGAAGCTGAAGACGCCGATACTGTTGTCATCAACACCTGCGGCTTCATTGAGGATTCAAAAAAGGAGTCTATCCAGCGCATTCTTGATATGACCCAACTTAAAGAGGACGGCAAAATTAAAAAAGTGGTTGTCGCCGGTTGCCTGACCCAGCGCTATAAAGATGACCTGGTTGAAGGGCTGCCTGAAGCGGATCTTTTTATCGGTTCTGGTGAGTTTCAAAATATTTCTAAAATTCTGAAAAACTTTGATCAAGGTGAAAAGAAGAAAACATTTTTTAACTTGCCGACTTACCTGCAAGAAGACAGTACCCCTCGCGTTAACTCGCAGCCGGGTCACAGGGCGTATCTTAAAATTTCTGAAGGCTGCATGAAACGTTGTGCGTTTTGTGCTATCCCGCTCATACGCGGAAATCTTCAGTCCAGAACAATCGTTAATGTGGTCAATGAGGCTAAGCTACTAGCTGCGAGCGGCGTTAAAGAATTGATTATCATCAGCCACGATTTCACCGACTACGGTTTGGACCTAAAACGCAAAGACCCGGCTGTAAAAGAAGCGCCCGTTGAGTTGTTAAAAGCATTGGCTGAAATTGACGGTATCAAATGGATTCGTCTTCTTTATCTTTATCCGGATGGAATCACGCCCGAAATGGTTCAGCTGATTAAATCAAACGACAAGTTCGTCAAATATTTTGATATGCCACTTCAGCACGTCAACAATGATGTTCTGAAACGTATGAACCGCAAGATGACCCGCGAAGAAATTACCGAAGCTCTTAATTTGATTCGCAAAGAAATACCGGACGCGGTTATCCGTACTCAGTTTATCGTGGGCTTCCCGGGTGAAACTCAGGAAAACTTCGAAGAACTTTTGCAATTTATAGCCGAACAGAAATTCGACCGCGTCGGGTGTTTTCAGTACTCGCCGGAAGAGAGCACTCCCGGCGGCCGTATGCCGGATCAGATCGATCAAGAAACTAAGCAAAGCCGTTTCGAGGCCGTGATGGAAGTTCAACAAAATATATCGCGTGAAAAGCACCGTGGGTTTATCGGCAAAACCATTGAAGTCGTGGTTGAAGGATTAAGTGACGAAACGGACCTTTTGCTTCAAGGCCGGATGTCGCAACAAGCACCTGAAATTGACGGTGTTGTCTTGATTAACGATGGACAGGCCAACGTCGGTCAGTTTGTAAAAGTGCTTGTCACAGACAGTATGGAATACGATTTGATCGGCGAAATCGTTGATTAAATACACCCATCTTTTGAGCTTTGACCTGACCTCCTATGGAGCGGCCCTTGCCATCATCAATCGCTTCGCAGATGGCGAAATCGTTCGCGATTTTGAACTCAGCCCGACGGGCGTCGACGCGCAACTGATTCTGCTTTCTCAGGATTCAATCGCGCTCCAGGTTGTTAAAACTGAAAGCCAAAGTTTAATGGGATCGCAGATTTTGGGTTCTGCTTTGATCGAAAATCTTCATGAAGAGCTTTTGCCGACGTACTTAAGTCAAAACAAGGTTTCTCTTCAAAATTGTCTGACTGTTTTAGAGTTCTCAACATTATCGCAGGGCCTAACTGCTGCGCAAAGCTTACTGGCCAACAGCGTTTCGCTAGTCGACTTTCGCGTTGTGCGGACTTCTCCAAAGAATGTTATCGTCACGGCCACTTCCGATTCGGCCGATGCATGTGACTTTTTAAATTTAAGTCCCATGAAAAAAACAGTCATGACCGACTTACAGCCGAGTTTAAAGAGTTACTTCGAAATTTCAAAATAATTAGTTTCCACAAGTCTCTGCCAAGCGCATAAAGCGCTCAGACGACGGAATTTTTTCTTCAGTCATTTTTTTATAAGCTCGACGAATTTCAATTTCATATCGACGGCTCAATTTACAAACTTTGCGGTAAGTTTCATAGGCGTCATCGTATTTATGAGCTGACATTTGTGCAGCGGCAAGTCCCAGCAGTGCGCGGGGTGATTTTGGCGCAACCGCGGCACTCAGCTTAAAAGACTCGATGGCTTCATCTAATTTTCTTTCAATTAAAGAAAGCTCTGCTAAACAGATATGACCCATCTCTGTTGGCCGAGTTTTCAGAGATAGCCTGAAGTAAGCCAGCGCCTTTCGGTTATCGAGCCTTTCCCGAGTTGAGATGCCTGCGAAGATCAGCGGAAAAGGATTATCTCTAAATTTTTTTGCAGCTAACATGCATATTTTTTCACCATCGGTATTAAACGAATTTAGAACTGTGGCTTCGCAAAGCAGAGGTAAATATTTGTCTGATGTTTTTTTATTGAGGTCCTCATAGATGGCGCTGGCCTCATAAAAGTTTTTTTCGGTCATGTAGATTTCACCCAAAAGCGTCAGAACAAACTCATTGTCTTTGTCATCAGCTAATTCCTTAACCAAAAGCTGGCGAGCTTCAGATAAATTGCGGCGCAGAACTGCGCCGAATGCATTTAACAAAT
>JANPAD010000279.1:0-26059 GCA_031429735.1 Bdellovibrio sp.
GATTAAAGTCCGCCGGACCTTCTAACACCGTGACCGTGCAATATTTGTCTGAAAATGCTTCTGCCTCGGGTGCAGCTACTTTTAGCGATTCAGGTTGCATAGGCGGTGTGCGCACCCGAACTGCCGGCGGTGTGGCGTCACGTATTTTGACAACGACATCGGGTCTTATGGTCAGCGATCGAACTTCTCCGCAAGCCGGGGCTATTGCGGTTAGAACAGACGCCGTCGCGACACCCACTCTTTTACAAAATCGTACTCTGACCGGATTTATGTACCGCGACAACGGCACCCTCAATTTTATGAAGATCGTCACGGGCCAGGCTTCAGGAACTGTGGTTGCCATTGCTGGAGCCGACATCAACGGAACTACTTTGTCAGGAATTGACATAAGAGCACTCACCTTTACAACAACAGCGACAACTGCGCCCGCCTACCCTAACTTCACAGCCGCGCCAGATGCTTCTCCCAATAGTTCTTTTACTTATAGTGGCAACTCTCTTGTTTCGACTTATATAAATCCGGGGAGCTTCACGGGTAGCTACCGCATTGACGGATTTACAACAAATGACCGGATCATTTTTACGGCCGCTGTTGACCGTGACAAAATGATGATCTACGGAGTCGGCTACTCATGGAAGCTCACCTCCGACACCCCACCCCCTGGCGTTACTTACCCCGTTGACGGTTATTACTCTTCGTCGAGTTTATATTTATTTGAGAAATAGTTTCAGACTGAGACACATGACCTTAAGTCTTACCCGTCTTTTGTCGATAACCACGTATCAACTAATCGTGGAGCTGATCATGAAATACGTATTCGTTTGTGCCGTCTTGTTTGTCGTTCAAAATAGTTTTGCACAATCCAAATTGCCGGTGGCGGCTGATGTTTTAAAAAATGGCGAATATGCTCCCGTAGTTCGGGCCGGTGTACGCGATGCTCAGATAGGCCTGCATAAGCAAAATGTCGTTGACCCTAACAGTCCTGACCCGGCCGGGCTCGCGCAAATGCAAGCCGAAGCTTTAAAGAAAGCCGGCAACGACCCGATTGCACGAAAACAACAGTTCAACCTCGGCGCTGAAATATTGCCGTTTGTTGCGCCTTGGATTAACGAAATCGCCAAAGACTGTATGAGTAAAATTTCAATCAACCTTGAAACTCAAAAAGCTGCCGAAGCTGCGGCTGAGTGCACGAAAGGCGCCGTTGCCGAGTTTCAAAAAAATCCGGGTGCATTCATCGAAAAACTTTCAGCGGAAGATAAACTCAAACTGCAAGCCCTTGTTGAACGCCGCCTACGCGAAAGCGCCGAGACACGAAAGCCAACGGCGGCCTCACCTTAATTTGTCTCCGTATTTGGCAATGAACTAAGTAAAAAAACAGGGTCCATCAAAAAGGGCCCCTAGACGGACGTTTTTCAATTTCATAAATATGTGCTATTTCAACGAGATACCTTAAGTATACCTAAAAACGATAGTTTGTTAGTCGATTTATATACTGTTCTCATACATAGTTTCATCCTAATGAGTAACTGTTTTCACAGTTCATCAATTGAAAGGATGTCACATGAAAAAAATCTTAATCTCCGTTGTTTTACTGGCCTCAACCATTTCACAAGCTAAAATCGTTAAATCGACTGAAGCTCAAATCAATCCGGCTAACATCGACACCGTCATTCGCTTAGTCGACAAAAATGAACCGGGCAGTTCTCAAAAAAAGTTGAGCATCGTCGTTACCGATAGCGGCATGAGCACTGACGTTTCTCCGCGTTACACAGTTTACTTAGGCTATGCCAGCATGGCCGAAATGGGCAATTTGACCTCAACTTTTGAAATCACGAATCTAGGTTACGGCCCGGTTAAAGCTGAAAGAAAAGCAGCCGGTATTTACACAGTTGTTGTGACCCAAATCTTAGACCAAGTCGGCTTTGCTGAAGTGACTTACGAAGTGAACGCAACGCAAATGTTCATCGACGAAAATAAAATGCGCGACGCTTGCGGAGGAGATTTCTGCGATGGAACTTTGAAATCGCAAATCTCGGTAAAACAATTGTCAGTTAAAAAACTAAACTAAAAAAAAGGTGGAGGGGTCTTACGTTAAGCCGAGTTCTGTTCTTCGCACGGTTACCACGATCCCTACTGCGATTTGACGATCATTCCTCTAGGCCCAACATTACTATTGGGCTCAAGCGATCTTACCCGGAAGCCTGGAGCGAGCCACTCTTTCAAGTCCTTATTGCTAAGTCTTGCGCTTCCCTATTTGATCTTGCTTCGCACTGAGTTTGGCTGTTTTCACTCCGCCAGCTCCCTTAAGGTCTCCCGTTCCCAACCAAAAGATCATAGCCTCGGATATTCTTTCTGTTCCACTGTTCCTCGCCTTGCGACGGAGGGGCATTACCCCAAGTGCTGCTCAATGAAGCTCGGACTTTCCTCTCCCCGGTTTAACCCAGGCAGCGATCATCTGTAAGACCCCGAACACGTCTTAACAAAGCTGCCCAGAAAACACAAGGCAATGAGGCCTTGATTGCTGTTTTTGAGTGCAAACGCTGGGGCCTTGATTGAAAGATTCTTGCTAAATGATCACGGCGGTTTTAAAACCTAGAGATCATATTGATCAGGAGACAACCATGAAATTTTTATTACTCACTTTCGCTATCACATTCGGTTTTACGGCTCAAACTATGGCTGCACCGGCCGCTGATGAAAAATGCAAACCTGAAGAAACCGCAACCTGCGCAGATAAATCTGCCCATTCAGCGACGACTCAAAGTCATGGAGGCATTTCTGCAAAAATGAATTCTTTATTTCCGGAAAAGCAACCGGACCCATCTCGCGTTGCACGACCGGGCGCGACCGAATTAGTAGCTCCTTCATTTTTATCAAGTGTGGCTCCGGGCACCGTTAAGCTCGAATGGAAATCAGGTACAAATATTAATGGAGCTTTGCAATACCACGTTCAAGTGGCAACGGATCCTAATTTTAAGTGGCTGGTTGTTAACGAGCACTTCGTGAATAACAATATGTATGAATTTACCAAAGCTGAAGCCGGTCAACGTTATTTCTGGCGCGTAGCCGGAGTAAAAGGTGACAACAAGCCCGGCTACACCCAAGCCAATTTTGTCAGCTCAGCATTTAACGTAAAATAAATCTTGTTAATTGTAATAATATAAGTTACATATTGCTTGAAAAATTAACTTAAGAGGTAAAAAATGGCTCGCGTAGATAATGAAGTATTATTCAACCAAATGAACTGGCGTTATGCTTGTAAAAAATTCGACTCTACAAAAACAATTCGTGAAGCGGATTGGAATATTCTGGCCGAAACACTTCGTTTGTCGGCTTCTTCATACGGCTTACAACCCTGGAAGTTCGTCATCGTTCAAAACCCGGAGCTTCGCCAACAGCTTTTGCCGCTTTCATGGGGCCAAACGCCGGTGACGGAAGCTTCGCACTTTGTGGTCATTACCTACAAAGAAAAAATGGATGAAGAGCACATCACAAAATTTATCGAACAAACCGCAAAGACTCGTGGCATTGATGCCGCAGGCCTCGAGGGTTACAAAAAAATGATGCTCGGAGATTTAGTCAGCGGCCCTCGTTCAGAAGTCATCAACTGGTGGGCACAACGCCAGTCTTACATCGCGATGGGTTCATTTCTGACAACGGCGGCGTTGATGGAAATCGACACTTTGCCGATGGAAGGACTTGATCCGGCCGGTTACGATAAAGTTTTAGGACTTGAAGGCTCAGGCTATAAAACTGTGGCCGCTATTGCTTGCGGTTACCGCTCTGCAGATGACAAGTATGCTTCTGCTAAAAAAGTTCGCTTCGACATGAAAGATGTCGTCGTTTACAAATAAACATCGACCTAAACTAGACCTTCGTCAGATACGGCGGAGGTTGATCTCTTCGGTTAAACCCCTCAGAATGTTTTAAACGTCTGCTTTACGGCAGAAGAAAAAAACATCTGCGTTTTTGCAGGTCAAAATAACCATCTACCCACCGGGTAGACTCACGAAAGGGATCTCTCATGTTAAAAACAATCATCTTCTCAATGCTTTTAGGTTCAGTTGCAATGGCGAACGACGCTGGTTGCGGTTTGGGCGGCCAAGTTATCAAAGCTAATACTAAATTAGCTCAATTAGGCGCGACATTCTTGAACGGTTTGTCTGGTAACCAAACTTTCGGTATCTCTTCAGGTACTTCTGGTTGCACAGCTAACGGTTTAGTTCAAAACGAAAAACAAATTCAATATTTCGTAGAAGTTAACCAAGAAGAATTAACTCGTGAAATGGCTCAAGGTCATGGCGCGAAAGTTTCTACATTGGCTGCTTTAAGCGGTTGCATGACTGAAGCTCAAGTTGCTGCTTTCAATACTAAAGCACAAGCTTCTTTCAAAGCTATCGTTCCAGCTGCTAAAACAACTGCAGTTGATTTCGTTAACAACATGAAAACAGCTTCAGTTGCTGACGTTTGCCAAGGTTCTTAATTTTAAGTTTTTAACTTAAGTTACGAAAAGGGTTTCCCCAAAAGGGAGACCCTTTTTTTTGTAAAATCTGATAATCCGGCGCACTTAATTCGCTTTCTTTAAATAAAAAATCTGGCTAAGATGACCCATGTTTTTTTCACGACTCATAAAGCTGAGTCTCCTAACGGTTTTTGTTGTCTTTTTGATACCGCAGTTCGCGCTGAGTTTTTCTCAAGACCGAACCGATGACTACATAGCCCAAGCCCGAAATCTGAAACTTTTCGAACAGCCCAAATGGATCAAGCTCGGTCATTACGAAAAAAAACTATTCGGCTACTCTTCAGCTTTTCGCGGTGGCTTATTTACAGACCCTGAAGGCTGGTCTTCACCTGAAAAAGAACTTATTTCCAGTATTCGAGTCATGTTTTCGAATTCACCGGAACAAACCAAGTTTTACAAACGCCACCCTCAATGTCAGTTCTTAGCACGCCGTAAATGGCTGATGTCGCAAATTAAGTTGAGCCCTGATGATATTCTTCCCTGTGAAGAGCGCGTCGAGTGGAAGAAAAATCTGGGTGCAACTTCGGTTTGGGTTATTTTTGCTTCGGCTGATTTGGGTAACCCGGCTTCAAGCTTCGGGCATACTTTTTTAAAACTGGTGAATCCGGCAAATGCAAAAAATAAAGATCTGATCGACTATGGTGTTAATTACGCGGCCGACGCCGACGCAAACGATGGAATTTTTTACGCTGTTCGCGGATTGTTCGGCGGCTATCGCGGCGTTTACACCATGCAACCCTATCATCAGAAAATCCGCGAATACATCAACCTCGAGGGCCGCGATCTGACCGAATATCATCTGAACCTAACACCCGCCGAAGTTGACGAGCTGATTGATCACCTGATTGAACTCGAATATTCAGGTGCCCCTTATTATTTTTTAACGGACAACTGCTCGTATCAGATATTATACGCCCTCGATGTTATCAGACCTGAAATGAACTTGAGTGGACAATTCTCTGCTTGGGTTATCCCGGCAGACACAATTAAAATATTAGCTCGTAAAAGCAATTTGATTGAAGACCGTACCTATAAAAAATCGCTCAACAGCGATTACCTTGAAGGCTATGCGAAATTAAACCTCCTGCAGAAAAAGGCGCTCGACGATGTCGTCGAAAAACTTAAAATTCCAGATGACTATGAATTAAACCCAAAAGAAAAAGCCGAAGTTCTTGAAACCGGTATGAAGTATTATGCGGTCGAAGGTTACCGAAGCGGCCGCCAAGTCGATAACGAAAAGTATGAGCTTTCAACTCAGCGTGCTTCACTTGGCCCCGTCACTGAAGAATCGAAAGAACAACTGAAACTTTTTGCAGAAACCAGTCACGACTCTTCGGCCATTTACCTCGGAGCCGGCAATATCAACGATCACGGCTACAAATTGTTAAAAGTACGCTTCTCTTATCACGATCTCGAACAGCCTGATGTTGGAATTGTGCCGTTCAGCCTTATCCAGGCCGGCGTTTTAGAATTCAGATACTTCGACGAATTGAAAAAATTAAGTCTTCACCGTTTTACAGTCATGAATCTAATTAACACCGTTCCGATCACCCAGCTCGATAAGAATATTTCGTGGAAAGCCCGCATTGAGGTGTTAGACAGCTTTAGACCGGACATCGAATATGCCGTCGGCCAAAGCTATGCGCTCGATTTGTTCAACAACAGTCGTGTTTCCTATTTTTTAACAGGTCGCTACTTCAAAAATGAACTGCTGAATGACAAAGGACAGGCCGGTCCAGAAATTCTTTTTGTGACCAAGCCAATACCTAAGCTTGGTATTTCTTTTGCGCTAGCGTACCTTGCACAAAATCAAGATACTCCTTATTTACGTTTCAAAACACGTCTCAATTATCAGTTTGCACAGAACTATGACGTACAGCTTTATGCGGATGGTCTGAAAGACTATCAGATTTCATTCGTTAAAAACTTCATTTTCTAGAGCGTCTCAACCCATTTTGGAACTGCATTTCCTTCCGCTTGTTTCGATATTTTTTTCATATGGCGTCAATTTTTTTAGACCAATAGCCTTTCAATTGCTTTAGACCGACAGTGCCGTTTTGCGTCTGTCAGGATTGCGCTAAGGTCTTTCAAAAACTTTGTGTTTTGCTCTAACGCTGATACTTTACGGCCAATCAAAACAATGGAGCTCATATGAACAAAATTATTCTTTTTGGTGCTTTTGTCTTTTCACAACTTTCATTCGCGGCCCAACTGACTTCAGTTGCACGTGTTGACCTGACAAAAACACCGGCTAGGCCCCCTAGCCCGTTTTACTTCGGAACAGATCTAGAACTTAAATTGATCAAAACAATTGATGCCCGCGAAATCGTTTGGGCCGGTTACGATAAAGAGTCTATTTGTATCGGCAGCACCCACCGCGGCGTTGATGGCGAAGTTGAATGCGACACAGAAGAAGTCGCGACTTGGGTTCCACGCGTTAAGCTTCCGTTGGTCAAAGAAAGTTTGCGCGCAAGACTGACGACTCAAGCCGGTTACGACGATCAAGTCTTAAGCTCGACCGGCGAATACACTCTGCCAAGCGTATGCATCCAAAATTTTGAATCTTACCGCTACTTCGGTACTGAAGCCCCGAATGATGCCAATGCAAAATTAGTTGTAGCCGCAGATTGCGCTTCTTACTTAGTCGAAAACAGAATCGTTTACTTTGAAAAAGCACGAGCTTTGAAAGGTAACTACCTGAGCGCTTCGCTTTACCGCACGGGCTTACTTAAATTAAACCTAGGCCAACCTCTGACATTGAGTCTTAAGGTAGCGGCCAAATTACCGGCAGAACCGCAAATCGTGATGAACCGCCAAAAAAACGGTGATTACCCGGTGTTATCAATGCTTGCAATGACTTACGACAAAAAACATAACCTGTTCGGCGAAGGTTACTTGTATCCTGAACTGAACGATAAATAGTTTTCATTAAAATCCGCGCAAGAAGTGATTCAGCTGTTTCGCTTCTTGTGCCGTCATGCTGAAACCCGGTGGCGGCATAATTTTGTTTTGCACCATAAATTGAATTGTTCCGCGGTTTTGTCTTGTTAAAACTCCGCGTGCAAAAAACCCACTCTCTTGATGGCATCTCATACACGGCTGAACATTCAAGGGCTCGTCATCGAGCGGCCCGTAATGACGAAACGGAATATCACGTTTTAAATCGGCCTCTTTCATTTCGGCACTTTCATGAAGTCTTCCGTAAAATTTGATCTTCGTATTCCAGAACAGCAGTTTAACCCGGTCTGACCAAGACAAAGCCACGTTACCTTCAGCAGGCCTGATTGTGCGCGGGCCATTCGAGTGACACATAAAACACGATACCCGGTACGGGACCTGTCTGTTTTTCAGATCTTCAGACCACTCAAGCGGGCCGCTTTCAATTTGATAGAAACTGACTTCATGATTTTCGACCACAATGGCTAGTCGTTCCCATTGAGACTGTTCTTCTGTCAGTCCCGAATGGCTTTGATTCATCATCCAAATGTCACGCTCGCCGTCTTTGATATACTTAATTTTATTGAAGACCGGTTTATCTTCTTTGGTCTTTGATTCAAAAGATTCGATCAGAATTTCTTTCGAATCGGTCTTGTAGACGACGAAAGCGGTCATCAGTAAAACTGAAAAAAGACCACCCGTCGCAACAAGACCGGCTTTAATTACAGTAGAAATCATACTCTTTTCCGTTCTGGGTCAACAGAGCGTTAATAATCTTAATGTTATGACCTGGAAGCGGATCACCGCCTCGAGAAACCCCACCACGGCCAATAAGCGTCTCTTCTGATATCTTCAGTGTCGACTGATCTGACAGGGTGTAGGTCGTCTGCAAAATATGAAATCCGCCTTGCTTTGACTGAATCGTCAGAAAGTGTGAACCATACAGATCAGCCCCTTGAAACTGAACAATCTGAGCCAGTTTTGCTTTTTCGACTAAAGTAAAAACTAAAGTCTGATCTTCTTCGGATGTACCCGTATGCGCGCACGTGTAAACCTTCTGAATTGCGCAAACCGGTGGGTTGTCCACAGAGTTCAGATTGTTATCCACAGCGAAAGCGGTTTTCACCATCATCATACTCGCTAAAAAAATTATCGTGTTCTTCATTTTCATTTCTCCTTTTTTGTTTTCCACAGAGATCGTGTTGATAACTCTGATGCTGTGCAATCTAGATAAAATAATAATGTTTGTATAATTCATAATTATCATTTAATTATGATTCTAAATGAGTTTACTCAGCCCTCCCCTCGAAGCATTTTGGGCGATTACCCGCAAGGGTACCGTCCAAGATGCCTCAAAAATTTTAGGGATTACCCAAACCGGCGTAACCCAAAGAATCCGGTCTTTAGAAAAGCAGTTGAAAACAACGCTTTTCATCAGATCAAGGAAGGGAATGAAACTCACGGCAGAAGGAGAAGCACTTCTCCAGTACGTCAAAGGATCTTTAGAAATAGAGGGAATGGCTCTTTCAAAAATACAAAGAGCAGCTCAGAACACCATCATCGAAGTCGGCATCTCAGGACCATCAAGTGTGTTACGATCAAGGGTCATTCCCAATTTACTGAAGCTCAAGAGCAGCTTTCCACTGCTCAGGTACCGTTTCGATTTGTCAGACACCGAAAGCAACGTCGACAAACTTAAAACCGGTTTTTGCGATTTCGCGGTTCTCGAACACCATCAGGTGACACGCGAAATGGACTCTAAAATTTTAAAGGCCGAAAGGTATTACCTTTATGGCCCAGCCTCATGGAAGAGGCGACTACTTCCTGATATTCTCAAGCACGAAGCCATTATCGACTTTGACCACGCCGACGCCATGACGTTGAATTACTTAACGAAGTGCCGATTGCAATCTTCAGCCTTAAAGGAACGCCACTATGCCAACAACACCGACGCACTCATTTCAATGATTGTGGGTGGTCTGGGCTATTCGGTCTTATCTGAAGAATCTGCCGCTGAGGGGGTTAAGCGCAGTGAACTGATGCGGCTGAACGGCGACGCCCACTATGAATATAAAATTGCATTGGCCTGGTATCCACGTCATGAAAAGCCGAATTATTTTCAAGCCATTATAAAAAGCTTAGCTTAATATTACAAAAAACAGGCTGGTTAACTTTGAACATATTAATTCTGGGCGGTAATCGCTTTTTCGGACTGCACCTTGCAAAAATTCTTATTCAAGAAGGACACCAAATCACTCTGCTCAACCGAGGCAAAACAGATGATGGACTTGGCCATCAAGTTGAGCGCATCCAAGCTGACCGGCGCGAACGTAAAAAGCTCGAAAAAGCTGTTGAAGGTCAAAAGTGGGATCTAGTTTACGACCAGATTTGTTACACAGCCACCGAAGCACGCGAAGCCTGCGAGATTTTTGCGAGTAAAGCTAATCGCTATATTGTAACTTCTTCTGAATCCGTCTTTGACCACGGCGCTGATCAGCAGGAGATTGCTTTTGATCCTCTCAGCTACACTTTTTCTAAAGAAGTTTCGGCAGCTGAAAATTACCAGGAAGCCAAAAGACAGATGGAAGTTGTCTTCACCGAGTCTTTAATTATGCGAAACGTGGCTATCGTCCGCCCCAGCCTTGTTGTAGGACTCGACGACTACACCCAGCGCTTACACTGGCATGTACGAAGAACTGCACAGCAACTGCCGATGTATTTTCCGGATATTAATATTGAAACCGATTTCATTTTGGCAAGCGACATGGGATTGGCCCTTAAAGCTGTCGGATTTTCTTCTTTTACCGGCCCCGTCAACTGCACTTCTCCCGGAAGTGTGCGTCTCAGTGATATGATTCAAATGTGCGAAAGAGCCACCGGTAAAAAAGCGGTTCTGGCCCGCGAAGCTTCCGACGACAATCATTCACCTTACGGTGGCGATCAAACTAAAACCATGAACACTCATTTGCTGGCTTCAATCGGTTTTAAAGCTAAGCCTGCGACACAGTGGATAGAACAATTAATTAACGAAATTGCGCAACAGACTTCAGGCTAAAAACCTTATTGGCCGTCCAAAATGCAAAAGGCAAAACTGAGCACTCCAGTTTTGCCTTTTATGCACACAAGCCTTCAATATCCGATTGGAGGTCCGTATGCCGAATTTTTCTGTAGCCCCAAGCTATAGTTCTTTTCGACGGTTTATGAAAAAAGCTGCAGCACTTTTAAGTCTAGTTTTACTGATTTTAAAAGTGCTTAAAGCGTTTATAGACCTAGTTCGTTATTAATCCTACCCACCAACGTGTATAAATTGGTCCAGGAAAGATTAAATCACGAGGCTTATGCAAACTTGCAAACTGGAGTGACTCACCAAAAAAGCTCATTTAAAATAAATATATGATTCAGAATCGTCTCGAAAAAAACTACAAAAAACTTCAAGCTTGGGCTGAAAAATACAAAATTGAAGCCTATCGTCTTTACGATCGTGATATTCCTGAATTTCCGTTTATTGTGGACCGCTACAAAAATCAGTTCGTCATTTACGACAAGTCACAACGAATTGATGAAGAAAAAAATCATCTGCCATTGCTGATTGAAGCTTTGAAAAATCTTTTTAAGGTCGAAGAAGCCTCTTTAATTATAAAAAGACGCCAAGTTCAAAAAGGGACTGAACAATATCAGAAGCTCGATGAAAAAAATGAAAAAATGCAAGTGCTTGAAAATGGTATTCCGCTTTTAGTGAACCTGCATGATTATCTCGATACCGGTTTGTTTTTGGATCACCGCCCAATGCGCTACACGATTTTAAAAAAATCGAAAGGCCATCGTTTTTTAAATCTGTTCTGCTATACCGCTAGCGTTTCTGTGATGGCCGCCCGAGGCGGAGCCCACACGGTCAGTGTAGATATGTCGAATACCTACATTGAATGGGCTCAAGAAAACTTTCGGGCGAATGATCTGAACTTAACTGAACACAAGTTTTTGACCGAAGATGTCTTGCAATTTATTCAACATGCGTCGGAATGGCCTGACTATCAAGGAAGCTTCGACAGCATATTTCTGGATCCGCCGACCTTTTCAAATTCAAAAAAAATGGATGGCGATTTCGATGTCGAACGAGACCAGTTGAAGCTGATTCAGCAGACAATACAATTTTTAAAGCCTCGGGGAGTGCTTTATTTCTCCAATAACAAACGCGGCTTCAAATTAGCAGCGGAAATTCAGCAAAATTACCTCGTTAAAGACATCACCAAAGACACCATTCCGATTGATTTTCACGATCAAAAAATTCATTCCTGTTACGAAATTCGCTTTCGCTCGTAGTTGCGTCTTTTTTAAGCATAGAGAATCACCGCTAGAGAGGCCATTTTTTTCGAGAAATTTCTTGCCCCTCAGGGGTATAGGCCCTATTTTGACCCCTCCAAAAACCCGTTGAAAAAGGTCGTGAGATGAAAGCATTAGGTCGTCATATTTTAGTTGAGTTCATGAACTGTAAAGACGACGTTTTAAATGACGTGACAGCCATTGAAAATGCAATGGTTCAAGCTGCGCAAATTGCGGGTGCAACAGTTATCAATTCAACGTTTCATCACTTCTCACCTTATGGTGTTTCAGGTGTTGTTGTTATTCAGGAAAGCCATTTGGCTATTCATACCTGGCCTGAATACCGATATGCGGCTGTAGATCTCTTTACGTGCGGCGATTCTGTTGACCCTTGGGTTTCGTTTGAACATTTGAAAGAAGCCTTCGGTGCTTCTTACTCGGCCCTTGAAATGAACCGCGGCTCAACTCACATCATGAAAAAAGGTGGCACGGTTCAGGTTAAACCGAATGACGCTGAAAACTACGATCCGAAACAAGGTTACAAAATTAACCGCAATGTTTGGTTCACTGATAAAGATGACAACCAAGCGCTTTCACTTCGCTACACCGGTGATGTTTTATTTGACGAGCGCAATGAATTTCAACGTGTTCGTATTTTAGAATCGGTTTCTTACGGCAAAATGCTGACTATCGACGACATGGTGATGTGCACAGAACGCGATGAGTACCACTACCACGAAATGATCACCCATCCGGCGCTTCAGGCTTTTGAATCGGCCACGGGCAAACAGGCCCAAAAAGTTTTGGTGATCGGCGGCGGCGACGGCGGAACCATCCGCGAAGTCTGTAAATACCCGGGTCTTGAAAAAGTCACGATGGTTGAAATTGATGAGGCGGTTGTTCGTGCCTGTAAGACTCACTTACCTGGTATCGCCAGCGAATTCAATAATCCGAAAGTGGATTTAATCATCGGCGATGGCATTAAATATGTGATTGAAGCCGCAGCAGATTCGTTCGATGTTATTATTGTTGATGGATCTGATCCCGCAGGCCCTGCAGAAGGTTTGTTCACGAAAGATTTTTACGCCAATTGTAAAAAAGCCCTCAGACAAAACGGCGTGCTGGTGACACAAGGCGAATCACCGATGTTCCACTCAGATACATTTGTGGCCTTGAACAAATGTTTGAAACAGGTTTTCACTCCGGCACAAGTGCACACACTTTTGTTTCATGCGACGACTTACCCGTCAGGTATGTGGAGTCTTCAGATGGCTATCAAAGGCCAGTACCACCCTGTGTCGGACTTGAATAAAGCAGCTGCAGCGCAATTCTCACAGACGAAGGACCTGCGTTACTACAACGCAGACCTGCACGGTGCTGCGTTTGCACTACCGACATTCGTTCAAAAGATGTTAAATACTTAACGAGTGCCGAGGCACCCCACATCAAAGGAGATGACGATGTTTAAATTACCACAATTACCTTATGCAAAAACGGCCTTAGCGCCATTCTTAAACGAAGAACAAATGACTTTTCACTACGATAAGCATCACAAAGCATATATCGATAATTTGAATAAATTTATCGAAACGGATGCTTCACTGAAAGGTAAATCATTAGAAGAAATCGTACTCAGCTCAACCGGCGGCATTTTTAATAATGCGGCTCAAATCTGGAATCACACTTTTTATTGGTTCAACATGTCGCCTGCAGGCCAAGGCGGCGTCATTTCTGCTGAACTGAATGCAGCCATCGCTCGTGACTTCGGAAGCGTTGAAGAACTGAAAGCAAAATTCACTGACGGCGGTATTAAAACCTTCGGTTCAGGCTGGATCTGGCTTTGCTCAGACGCTTCAGGAAAACTTTCGTTAGTTTCAACTTCGAACGCGGCCGTGCCTTTCACAAACAATGGTCCGACTCCACTGATGACGGCTGACGTTTGGGAACACGCTTACTACGTTGACTACCGCAACTTGCGCGCAAAATACTTAGAAACTTTCTGGAACCACATCAACTGGACATTCGTTTCGGAAAACTACGCGACTAAAAAAGTTCGCGACCTGACTAAATCAATGGTTTAAGTTTTATCAAAAATTTCTAAACTGTAAAAGGAGGCTTTTGGCCTCCTTTTTTTATCTACTTGCGCCAAGATAATTCGCGGTCAATATGATTCAGAACATCTTTTTTCTGAGCTTCGATTTCAGCAACAGTCAGAATTAATTCTTTTTTAAATACAGCGGCCACTTCATCTAAAACCGATAAGCCATGATCTTTCTGAGATAGAACCAACGGCACACGGCGCGTGTAGAAATCAACCAAGTTAAGACACATTGTCTGGTAAATGGCTTGATAGGCTTCAAGCTGCCAGTAGTCTGCCGCCGGATATTTTTTTAATATTTCAAAAGCTTCCAAACCATAACGATCAACCAGTTTTGTTTCGGTTACGGTCGCAGCTTTTGATTTGGCTAAGTGTAATTGATCGGGGCTTGTGTATTCGTTCAATGGCGCAACGGTTGAGCACTTCTTGAACGCGAGTCGTTGCTCAATCGGAAGTGCATGCAAAACACGGTCGACAATTTGTTCAGACATCAGACGGTAAGTCGTGTATTTGCCGCCGGCCACAAAATGAAAACCTTGTTCATCACTCTGAATGACATGTTCGCGGCTTGTTTTGCCTTCACTACCCGCCTCATCCTGCACCAAAGGCCGCACGCCGACATAACTGGCGATAATGTCTTCTTGGGTCAGTTTAGCTTCCGGAAAATAATGATTCGTAATTTCGAGAAGATATTCAACGTCGGCCAAATCTGTTTTCACATCCCGTGGGTCGCCGGTGTAATCGGTATCGGTTGTACCGACAATCACCATCTCGTGGCGCGGAATTGCAAAGACGATACGATTACTTTCTTGCGCGCCCATGACGACGGCGCTTGAAAGTTTCAGCCTGTCTTGGGGAAACGTCAGATGAATGCCTTTGGTAGGTCTTAATATTTTCTTCCAATTTTCGACCATGGTCTCACCGACTAAATCGGTCCACGGACCGACGGTGCAAACCACTTGATTACACGCAATATCAAACTCATAACCCGAACGTGAATCCTGCGCATGGATGACACGAACTTTTCCGCCATCAATGACAGAATAGCGGGCCTTCACGTAATTGACACAAACAGCCCCGGCTTCATTGGCCGCGCGCAAAGTTTCATGCACTAGGCGGTCGTCATCCATGTAGGCGTCTGAATAAACATATGAGCCGACTAAGTCGTTTTGCTTTAAGGAAGGATTTCTTTCGACGCTTTCGTGACCCGAAAGCCTTTCGTGCATTTCCGGAACCTGAAATAAAGCCAACAGATCATAAAGAAACATGCCAAGCCCCATCTTGAACATTCCAACACGGCTATCTTTAAAGAGCGGTATCATAAACCGCAGAGGGTGTACCAAATGTGGCGCAATTTCAAAAAGATGCGCCCGTTCTGACAAGGCTTCGAAAACCAATTTAAAATCAAAGTTTTCAAGGTAACGAATTCCGCCATGGATCAGTTTGCTGGAACGCGAAGAGGTGCCTGACGCAAAATCCTGTGACTCGATGAGCGCGACTTTTAAGCCGCGCAAGGCTGCATCGCGCGCAACGCCGGCGCCTGTAATGCCGCCACCGATAATGACGATATCAAATTTTTGAATTTGTAGTTGAGTTATATTTTCGGTGCGAGTTTTAAAAGAAAAATTCTTCATATTATTTCGTGGTTTTTAACCAAGTGGTGGTGCGATCCCATTTTTGAAACGGAAAGGGTTTCGTCAGATTGTGCTGAGCGACTTCATCAGCGAAAAGTACTCTTTGAAAATGCTTTTCTCGTGAAAGTCGGTAAGCAATGTCGACTAATTCCGTGTAAACGGCATCTGTATCGGCACTGACATATTCAACCCAAAGTGATTGGGTCTGTTTATCGATAAATAAAAGTGCCTGTCCCATAAAAAAGCCGGCAATTTGCTGCTGCGGGTTGACGGCAACGAAGCTCCAGCCCGTTTTAAAATAGTGTTCAAGCGCTTCTTTACGAAAGTTTGAGTTCCAGATGAATATCTGATTTTCAATTTCATCAATATTCGGATTAAAATGCTTACGCGATTCGTATTCAAAAACAGCGGCCACATCATCAACTTGAGCAATACGGTAAGTGACTTCAGACATATGATGATTTCACACGAAAGCCGACCTCTAGCCAAGCTGATTGTAGCTTTGAGAGCTTAAAAATCTCTCAATTTTTAAACAAATCAGATCTCGACCATCATCTAGTAGAACTTGTCTCAAAAGTATCGGATTCTAGTGCCATGAATTACAAGAATTTTCCGGACGATTATTGGACACAGATTAAACTAACTTTACTTCAACTCAAAAACGATGAAAAACCTTTGGTTGCGGCATTCGATGCCGATGGCACTTTATGGGATACCGATCTGGGCGAAAATTTTTTTCAGCATCAAATTGATAACAAACTTGTGCCCATGCCGTCAGACCCATGGAAACACTATCTCGATGCTAAAAAAATTAATAATGACCCGCGCGACGCCTATGTGTGGCTCGCTCAGATCAACAAAGGGCAAACTGTTGAGCAAGTTCGTGAGTGGTCGCAAAATGCTTTTGATCAAATCCAACCGAAACCTATCTTTTCGGAACAAAAAAAACTGATTGATCTGTTGCTGGCCCATGACGTGCAGGTTTATATCGTGACGGCTTCTATTCGCTGGGCCGTTGAACCCGGCGCGCGCGCCTTGGGTTTATCGAATGAAAATGTGATCGGCATTGAAACTGAAGTTGTCGAAAATATCATCTCTGAAAAGAAAGTATTACCGATCACCTACCGACAGGGAAAAGTCGATGCGCTATTAGCTAAAACAAAAGGAATTCAACCGTTTCTCAGCGCCGGAAATACCATCGGTGACTATGAACTCTTGCAAGCTTCGACACACTTTCAATTGGCCGTCAGCGCAGCTTCGCGCGATGACCGTCTATTTAAGTCTGAAAATGATTTACAAACTATGGCGATTGAGAAAAATTGGTGGAGGCACCGCTTTATATGAGAAACTTTCTAGCTGCTTTCCTTAAATTTTTCATTGTTCTTTTTATTATTGCCGGCGCATGGTTAATTTACAAATCAGACACTTTTCAAAAAAATGAACAAAAAGTTGATGAGAGCGCTCAGCTTTCAATGCAGGCCAAGATGCTGAGATTACATCTTTTGAAATACTCATCACCGCAAAAAGTTCAAATCAATAATCTGACTCAACGATTGAACGCCAATGTTGAAGAGATCAAAAAAATAAAAATTCCTTTAAAACCTGATGCGGCATTTTATATTTCAATCGATCTTTTTACGGATGAACATGATGAGACCGCTCCGCTGGTGGCGCAGATTCAGTTTTTAGACAGCAAGAGCGATAATAAGATTAAGGAAGAGTCTATTAACCTAGAATAGACTCTCTCGATCTCACACAGGCTGATTAGTTGAAATTACAATTAAGTTTTACATCCGGTTGATTTTCAGGACTTAAAACAGTCTGAAAATCTTTTACTCCGGCTAAACTCATTTTTATTTCAGCATAGATCGTATGTTTTTTCGATAAGATAACCCACATATTTTGTCTTTCGGCATGCTTATGAAACTCAGCTGAATAGTTTCGGACCGCAACTTTAGGTTTGGCTCCGTTCGTCTTTTCAGTTCTGACAGCAGCCAAAGTACCGTCAGCTCGTAAATCATCGCTGGCAACTAAGGACTGATCTGATCTAAAATCAAAAAAAAATCGCAATGTCGAAGTTCTCTAGCTGGCTAACTAAGGCTGCTCGAGTTAAAGCAAGTGCGAGTGACGATTGGGTTAGAAGCAAGAGTGCGATCAAAAATTTCATGCGTTTTCATCCTTTGTAAAAAGTCACTATAACAAAAAATCGCAAAACTATTTAAGCGATCAGCCTCGATTGAATTCTTTTCTAAAGCGTAAAATAGTTCCGCAAGTTTAAATCTACTGCTCGGGCTTTACAGATAACGAAGCCTGCGTGACTGTTCTAAGCAAAGTTGCATTACAGCCAAGGTTGCGATGAGCAGTTACTTTAAACGACCGCCCGTGGGTCCATAGACTTCTCCAAGAGTGCACCAAACTTTAGTGGTGACGGCCTTCAGTTGCTCGGGATTACCTACGTAACGTGAGCAGCTGATGCTCTCACCCTTTTTTACAACCATCGCCACTCCGTTCATCGTCTCTTTAGCCTCATAGCGGGCAACAATTAAGTCATCACTCATCGCGTTCATTAACTTATCCGCCGTATCTCCGCTAACAGAAAGTGCAATGAGGTTTGAGTCAGATCTACTCACCGCGACTGATTCGCCACGCACTAAAGGTGCATTTGGATGTGCGTCTGCAAATACGGTTGAAGTTGTGAGAGTTAACAGAAGAGCAGCTAGTATTTTCATATGGCCTCCAAAAATATTTAATTCAGAGAGAAGAGGATGCAATTTGCGTGGCACCTCGTAAACCGCTTTAGCCATCCACAAGTGTATAAAGCATTGACGCTGACGTATTTGGCCGCTCCTATAGGCCCACCCGTCATGGCCCACCCGTCATATAGAAAACCGGGGATAGAAACTAAAAGGCTTATTTTTGGCAACTTGTTTTAATCGTAATCGAAGAGAGCGCTATTGCTAACGATGTGATGGAACTGAGGATGGCATAAATGATGCTTTCCACGAAGGATGTATTAAGTAACAAGGTAACTATTAATTTTGGAGAAACAAATGAAAACGCTTTTGGTAATGTTATTAATTGGATTGTCTTACTCTTTAGCATCTGCTTATTCTTGTCCAAATCTCGCTGGCTAATACATCAGCGACTCTAACGGTGCACACCTCACCATTACAGAAACTCAACTGGCAAGAGGCGGAGTCGTCTACTCGCTACCTGAGAAGAATTTCGATCCTTCCAGGTCAACTGGAGAGACTCTTACTTACGCCGCTGACGGTAAAGTCCATGTTGAAATAAGTGCAGATAAAAACTTCTCTCTGCACACCCTCGTTCGTTGCATCAACGATTCTGTAGTATCCCAAATGATGACTACTTCTGGGCTAGGCTCCTCGACGCAGTTGACTGAATTAAAACTCGTAAACGATAAGTTGGTTATGACCAGCTCTGGTGTCGCTTTAGGTAGGGAAACGTTTTCTAAAAGTAAGTAAGACTGGCAGAACTGTTTCAGAAGATTTTGTTTTTCTCGTCAAAACTGTTGTCTTGGACTCTAGAGACAATGTTGGATCATCGATTACTTTAACTGTAGCGGTTGATAAAGTCTCATGTCTGATTGATATCAATCAGACCAGAAATAATCGACTGAGTCGTGAACCGCGAATCTACAAACTCATGAGCCGATTAAAAAGTTTGGGTTCGTTGATCCGGCAATTAAAAAAGACAAAGCGAATGAGGTTTTCGTAATCGGTGCGCTCCATTTTCAAAATCGCTAAATCACGAAAATCTCCTCCGCAGCCTGGTGCTGAGCCATTACACTCGCTCGGAGGCGCTCCACCTTGCAAGATTAAAGGTAGTCCTTGGCCTGAAATGGAGATCGTACTGACAGTTTCAATTGCCGGATGAAACACATACTTTTCTTCAGCGGCCGGGATGCTAATTCTGTATTTTAGGATCATGTCTGCAAGCGCTTCTTCGTCCAAGTCTTTTAAATACTGCGTTTTAAATAGCGATGGCTCACCAGGCTTGTTTAGATCCTGAAGTAAAGCTTCTTTCGAGTCGATCACGCAAGATTGCTTTGTTGAATTGTTAGCTGTGAAAATAATCGAGGTAATGTGAAAATCAGCCATGGCAACACTAGAAATACTTGCTAGCAAAAAAAACGATAATTTAAAAACGCTTAGATTCATCATTCCAATTCCTTCTTAATGGTCGATGCCACACTAGCTACAGTTATCTGATCTGTCTAATGGATTATGGCGGAGAGATAGTTTGTGAAAGTTTGCTGGCTAACTAAGACGGAGACCCGCTAAGACGGAGACCCGCCTACCTATGACGCAAAAAAGTCTGTGTAAAAGCCTTATACGCCACAGTTTAAAATCTCGAGCTCCAAATAGGTCGTATTGTTTTTAAAGCCGAAATTGGCGGCATAAGCATTGCATTTAATCTTAAGTGATCTTACAAAACAAAGGAGTTTTTATGAAATTTGCATTATTAGCGTTAGCGTTTACTTTTTCTCAGTTCGCCTTAGCAACCGGCGAGGGTAACGTCTTTAAGTGTACTTCAGGTACCAGAGCCGGAGATGTCGTAACTATTTCTGGATGCATGGATGGCGAAATGCAGTCCCTTATCCCTTGCGGCGATGAAAGTGTCGAATACGTTACCATTACAAAAGAAAACTGGAAGAATGCTTACAAAAGCCCGCCGGTTATTGAAAGCCTTAGAATTCCGGGTCGCATGTTTACAAACAACAGTGCCGAAGAGCACTTTGGTATTGAGTTAAACGATGCGCAGCTAGGACAAATTGAAGTGGCATTTGCTTATGCAAGTCAAAATCAAGCCTCAAATAAAATGATCGTTAAAACTAAATCAATGGATAACAGCTTTAGAGTGGTTGGTTGCGAATTTGGTTCAACTAAATAGTAAAATCGAATATTTGAAAATTAAATAGTTGAATAACGGCCCGCGCTTAGCGGGCCATTAGTTTTTCAATCTCATCGATTTCTTTTGGCACAGAGGCCGTCATGTTTTCACTGCCGTTCGCTGTCACCAGAATATTATCTTCAATACGTACACCGATTCCGCGCAGTTCAGTCGGAGCTGTTTTATCATCGGCCGGTACATAAAGACCCGGTTCGATCGTAAAACACAAACCCGCGTCGATCGGACGTGGTTCACCACGTTTAAAGTACAGACCGGCATCATGAACATCCATGCCCAGCCAGTGGCCGATGCCGTGTGGATAATAACGGCGGTGTTCGTTGGCTTTCATGACATCTTCTTTTTTACCACTGAGCAGTCCCAATTCAAACATCAGGTCCGTCAATTTTTCTTCACCAGCTTTATGCAGGTCACGGAAATAAAGACCCGGCTTAATTGAGGCAATCAGATCTTTTTGGATTTTTAAAACGCCTTCGTAAACCTTACGTTGAGCCGTCGAGAACTTTCCGTTCACCGGAAAGGTTCGCGTGATGTCGCCGGTGTACATGTTGTACTCGGCACCCGCATCAATTAAAAGAAGATCTCCGTTTTTGCATTCTTGATCGTTGAAATTGTAATGAAGTGTTGTGGCATTGTTACCGGATGCAACAATAAACGAGTAGCCTGGGCGAGCCGAACCACGCATGTAAAATTCTTGCGACATCACAGCCTGAACCTGACGTTCGTTTACGCCAGGTTTTGTAAATTTCATGGCCGCGATATGAGCCTGAGCCGAAATTTCGCAGGCTTGGCGCAGATTTGCTAAATCTGTTTCATCTTTTTTAAGGCGAAACTCACCTAAGAAAGTGTCGGCATCTTTAACTGTCAGCAAACCGTAACCTGAACGGCCATGAGCACGTTTCAGTTTTGTCAAAATAATTTCAACATGTTGATCAGCTTCAGGATTTTTAAACAGGCGGTAATAAATTTCTTCGAAGCCTTTAAGAAGCTCAACGCATTTTTCTTCAAGCTTATCGATTGAGTAGACTTCATCAATGGCAAATTCTATTTTAGTGCCTTCAGGTCCGAAACGGAAACCATCCCATGTTTCACGTTCGATATTTTTTTCACGCACGAACATAACTGTTTCAGGAGTTTGTTTCGGGCGAATCAAAAGATAACTTTCAGGCTCTTCAAAACCTGTTAAGTAATACATGTTTGAATCGGGACGATACGCATGATGAACGTCATCGTTACGAATCTGTTCAGGATGGGATGCAACCAATAAGGCGGCTCCGTTTAATTGCGCGACGACGCGGCTACGACGTTGTTTAAACTGTTCAATTTTTTCTGTGCTTTTTCTCATATTTATAACCCGTATTTTTTGCTGATTTTCTTAATTTGATTGTAGCTGAGTTCAGCACCTCTGGCTATAATTTCACGCTTACGATCGAGATCTTTGATTCCATAATCATCTAAATTGATTTGAATGACGTCATCTACGCCCTGAACGCGGCGCTCAGCGACGGCAGCCGCCTGAACCCACAAAATATTTTCAGCTGAGAGGTAGTCTGAAACGAATGAGCGTTTTTGCTGCTGGGCCAAAACGTTGATTAAAACCACCTTCTTGATACCGGTGGCACGCAGATGCTGCGCTAAGGAACTTATGTCGCTCATGGCCGCAACACTTTGCTTAAATGGGGCAGACAAGGGCGGCTGAGCTAAACAGAAAGGCATCAATTGTGCCAACTGACCGCGGTTTAAAAGATAAATCTGCTGTTGCGATACATTTAAAGAAGGGCATACAAACGGGACTTTAAGCTCAGACACCGCGCGATTTCCAAAAATCGTTTCGCAGGCCGTATCAAGTTCGTTCAGGTTTTTAACCTTAAGCATTTCCCATTCGGCCTCGTTCGAAGAAAGCTGATGAGCGTAAATGGCGGCCACAGCCGCTCCCCATTCAAGTCCGGCCACACCGCTGATGGGCCACTTGGCTTTTTCGATTTCTTTGAGAACACCCACATGAGCCCACGCTTTTGCGCCGCCACCGGTAAATATCAAACCAATGCGCGGCGCTGATTGCGATGTGACGGTCGGCGAAGTGGGTTGAGGTTTAGCCGTCATTTCATTTGTCGGATTGAGGATTTCAGTTTTTGGTTCATTCGGAGCCGGTTCTTTCAGGTCATTGTCACTGAAGACTGTGTTTTTTTTGCCGGGAGTTTGATTTTGGTCTTGAACTGTTTTTACGGCACAAGATGAAAAAAACAATAAAAGAAAAATAAGTGGTAAATTTAAACTAAACTGTTTTGCGGCCATAAATGAAGAACTCCTGGTTTCCGTCTTTGCCTATCACTTCACAAGCGAAGTAGGCTTCAACATTTTTAAAATACTGCATAACTGATTTTTTTATTTCCGTTTCAACGGTTTTATAAACTTTTATATTTTTAACAAGACCGTTTTTATCAAGATTTTCGAGTCCACATTCAAACTGCGGCTTCACTAAAAACAAGTACTCTGACCCGTCTCCTAAAAAATTCACGATGGAAGGAATAACCTTCGATAAGGAAATAAAAGAAAGGTCCGCCACCACGAGGTCAAATTTATCAATGGGCACTTCTTTAACGAATGCGGCGTTCATTGAAAGGTCTTTCACATTGAGATTTTCGAATGAAATAATACGTGCATCCTTTTTTAGACTCGCGTGCAACTGACCGTGTCCGACGTCGACGCCGACGACTTGACGCGCACCCATCTTCAAGAGGCAATCGGTAAAACCACCGGTCGATTGCCCGATATCAAGAACTACTTTTTCTTTTACATCTATATTTAATTTAGCCAGTGCACGTTCAAGCTTAAGGCCGCCGCGTGATACATATTTTTGAAGCTCGTTGGCTTCGACGATCACTTGATCAGTGCTTTTTACTATGTAATTCGATTTATCAATAATTTTTTTCTGATCGCCTGAGGCAACTAAAACATATCCTTGCGAAATAAAATCCTGCGCTTGGGTACGCGAAGCAGCCAACTTATTTTCGACTAAGTAAAGATCAAGTCTCAATTACAGACTCCTGGTTAAATTAAAATCAATTAACTGCTCGATAAGCAGTGAATTCTTCTTTAAGCTTTTGATGTGTCCTCGCGCCTTCTCAGAATAGTCTTCAAGCTGCTTCTGAGTCTCGTTGAGGCCCAAAACACCGACGTAACTTTTAAAATCCTGGGCTTTGTCGTCAACATCCAAAAGGTCATCTTTAATTTGAAAAGCCATCCCAAGGCTGTGTCCGAAGTTTTGCAGTGCGGTTAATACTGACTCATCGGCTCCGGCATAAATTCCGGCACCAAGTGCCGAGGCTTCAATGAGATTTGCAGTTTTGAGCGTGTGGATACGCTTTAGATCATCAAGTTGAATCAGTGCTGTAACTTTCATGTCTAGCGTTTGCCCGCCGACCATGCCGAAACTGCCGATCCGGCACGCGAGCATTTGAATCACATTGACGCGAGCTTCGGCTATCAGGGCCGGGTCAGCGGCCAACAAACCGAAGACGTCCGTCAGCAGGCCATCGCCGGCCAGTAAAGCTACATCTTCTGAATAGACTTTATGATTGGTGGGCTTACCCCGTCTGAAGTCATCGTTATCCATGCACGGCAAATCGTCATGAATCAGTGAATAGGTGTGAATCATTTCGAGGCCTAAGCAGAAATTTCGAAGCCTCATGGTTTCATCTGAAAAAAGCGAATACACTAATGACGCTAAAAAGGGCCTAAAACGCTTACCGCCGGATAGTAAACTGTACTGCTGACTGGCCAACAGAATATCCGACCGATTCAGGTTTGCAGCGCAATCATTGAGATAGTCGCGAAGCCACGCTTCGAACTTTTCAATAAACTGATTTTGAGAAGCCTCGAGACCTATCATGAAGATTAATCTTCGTCAGTCGCAAAATTTTCGGTTACTGCTTTGCCTTTGTCGTCAAAACCGACCAGTTTTTTAACCTGTTCTTCGGCTTGTGATAACTGAGTCTGGCATTCGCGTGAAAGCTTAATGCCTTCTTCGAAAATCTTAAGAGATTCTTCAAGAGCCAAATCGCCTTTTTCCATTTTCGAAACGATATCTTCCAAACGCTTTAATTTTTTTTCAAAATCCATGACTTTTCCTCTTACGTTTTAAGTTTTTCTATTTTTTTAATTTCAGCTTCAATTTGGCCGTCGGACAAACGTACTGAAACGCTGTCGCCGACCTTAACTTGTTTGATTGACGTCACGACCGTATTGGCTACCGAGGTAATCGAATACCCGCGCGCAACAACCTTCAGTGGGCTTAAGGCCTCAAGGCTTGCCGCCTGTTGACCCAATTGGCTGGCCCAACGGGCTTGGCTCGTCATGACCGCTTGGCGAAGTTTAATATCGGACCTGTCAGTACGAGCACGTAATTTTTCAATGACCGGCCGTGGAGTTATTAAACGAGCTGCATTAATCTCAACTGTTTTCTTCAAGTGCTCAAAATAACGGGCTAATGCATTTTCAACGCGGATAAATTCAAGACCGCCGCGCGCTTTTGCGATATCAATCTGAATAGTTTGCGCCAATTGGAGACGCGAGAGTTGTAGACGCGACTTAAAGCTTTCAAGGACTTCACGCGGAGAAACCAATTTTTTCTCGAGCAAGCTAATGTCTTTTTTTAAGTGAGAAACGTAAAAACCGAATGCATTTTCAAGTCGGGTCATCAGCTCATCATTGCGAAACGCATAGTCTTGCAATTTCTTTTTCGGATCTAACATGCGCTTCATGTTCAAGAACAGCGACTGCGACTTCATTTTCAGAATTTTAGTCTGGCTCGAAATAAGCGACCGCTCAAGCTGTTGGATTCGCTGGTTTAAATCAAAAGAACTTTTCGCAACGAGCTCGGCTGCAGCCGAAGGTGTCGGCGCGCGGAGGTCAGCTACAAAATCAGCTATCGTGAAATCGACTTCGTGACCCACGGCTGAAATAACCGGAATTTCAGAAGCCGCGATTAAACGCGCAAGCTTTTCATCATTGAAGCTCCAAAGGTCTTCCATTGAGCCGCCGCCGCGACCGATAATGATGACGTCGACAGGCAGGCGTGAAGCCAGCTTAAATGAATCAATAAGCGAAGCGGCCGCCGTCGGCCCCTGAACCACCGCGGGCACAAGTGTGATCTGCACCCCGCGCGCACGCCGGCTCATAATATTCAAAATGTCCTGAATAGCCGCACCCGTCGGCGAAGTAACAATCGCCACGTGGCGTGGAAATGGCGGAATCGGCTTTTTGCGGGTGGCTTCAAAAAGGCCTTCAGATTTGAGCTTGTCGCGAAGCTGTTCGAATTGCTTCTGAAGCGCACCTGCTCCAACGGGTTCCATCGAATCGCAAACGATATTGTAAGTGCCGCGAGGTTCGTAAACCGAAACCTTCCCGCGCACGACCACTTCAAGACCATTATGAGGCTTAAATTTTAAACGTGAGTTGTTGCCGCGAAACATGATGGCCGAGATCTGTGCTTTTGAATCCTTTAAAGAAAAATAAAAATGACCCGAAGAATGCGCCGTAAAATTAGAAATCTCACCTTGAAGCCATACCGATCCGATATTTCCTTCAAGAGTTTTACGAATTTGCACGTTGAGC
>JANPAD010000280.1:0-5747 GCA_031429735.1 Bdellovibrio sp.
AAATCTCGTCGAACGAACAAATCTCGGTAATTTTCTTCATTACTCAGCGAAGGCCCAAGACGAACAAGAAAATTTATCTGTTCCGACCCGTCTGCGCCTCAGCTTTGAAGAACTTGGCCCTACTTTTGTGAAACTCGGCCAGCTGATGGCTTCGCGTCCTGACTTAGTCCCGCCTGATTACATTGAAGAAATGACTCTCTTACATGACCAAGTTCAGCCTCTTGAATTCAGCGTTGTTGAACAAGTGTTGGCTGAAGAATTTGGTGCTGATTACCGCCGACGTTTCGTTTCCATTGAAGAAAAGCCGCTGGGCTCTGCCAGTATCGCCCAAGTTCACAGAGCTGTTCTGATCGGCGGCCGCCACGTTGTTCTGAAAGTGCAGCGTCCGGGTATTGTCGGCACAATCAATGATGACCTTAACGTTTTGTACTTTATGGCTGAAATGCTCGAAAAATATATTCCTGAAGTGCGCCCCTTTAATCCGATCGGCATGATCGATGAATATTTCAAGACTCTTGAACTCGAAACTAACTTTGTAGTTGAAGCGAACAACATTCGTAAGTTCCGCGAAAATTTTAAAAACGAACCTAATATTATGATTCCTGAGGTTCATTTCGATTTCGTTACGGAGCGCGTGATTGTGATGGATGAAATGCAAGGTCTGCGGCTGTCACAAGACGGGGCTCTTCAGCAAGAAGGCGTCAGCGGCGATGAGGTTTTGAAGGCCGGTTTTCGCGCTTATCTTAAGATGGTATTTATTGACGGTTTTTTCCACGGCGATTTGCACGCGGGTAACTTTTTTGTATTTCCGCAAAATAAAATCGGCTTGATCGATTTCGGTGTGGTCGGGCGCCTTAACTCTAAAACGCAAGCTTCGATCGTCAATATGATGCTGGCTCTATCAAAAGAAGACTACACGCGCTTAGCGTACGAATATGTCGATTTAGCCCCGTTCACGGACAAGGTGAATGTAGATCTATTCGCCAAAGAGCTTCAGTCACTGATTTCTCCTTACTACGGTCTTTCAATGAAGCACGTGAACATCGGTAAAATTTTGATGTCATCTTCAAGCTTGGCCGCCCAACACGGGCTTTTGGTACCTACTGAGCTCATGCTTTATTTCAAATCGATTGTTTCGATTGAAGGTTTAGGGCAAAAAGTTGCCGCAGATTTTGATTTTTTAAATTACGCGCTTTCGATGGTCGGCGAACTGGCTCAGCATCAGTTTCAGCCCACAAAATTTGCTGACGAAGCTCAAATTCTTTTGCGCGAATCACGCGGATTTTTAAATTCACTACCGCGACAATTGAATTTAATTTTACGCCGCATGAATTCGCCGGATTATAAAACAAGACTTCACATTGAAGGCGTCGATGAACTGAAACGTAGTATTGAAATTTCATTTAATTTGCTCTTCTTAGGCATCATCATGGCTGCTTTAATTTTAGCGAGCTCGATGATTTACCCGCACCCGACTGAATGGGTGGTGGGTGGTATGCCGGGCTTAAGCTTGTTGGGGTATATCATTGCGGGCGCTCTCGGAATTGTGGCTTTTTTTAATTATATCAAGAAATCTTAAGGGATTTGAGGTCTAAACGTGCAACAGATATATTACGAACTCAGCGTTCTGGCTAAAGCAGTTCACTTTAAAAATCTTTCAGGAGCTGCTTTGCACGTGGGGCTCAGCCAGCCGCAGCTTTCGCGGATTATTGCAAAAATTGAGGACGAACTTAAAATCGTATTGTTAGACCGTTCAGCTAAACGTAAATCAGGCTGGACACCCGTTGCATTTCAGCTGTCACAGATGTTTGAAAAATCAATTAAGCGCCTTGAAACAGAGCTGCATACGCTGAGTCAAAACGAATTGATTGGTGAAATTCACATTGGGACGCTTGAAGGCATGGCTGATTTTGCCGTGAGCACCTGTAAACACTGTTTTGACCACATCGGCGTACCTAAAATTTATATCGAAATTTATGATCTGAACGAACTTGAAGCGCATTTTTTGTCAGGTGATCTGGATTTGATTTTTACGTCGAAAACTCCGGGCCGCCAGAAGTTTAAATACTTGCACGAACTGGGCTTTCAGGTTCTTGAGAAAGTTCAAACTAATAAGGACTATGCTTTGTTATCTAGTTTTGAGTACGGACGCTCACACAAAAAAGATTTTGATGATTTTAAGCATGTTTTGGTCACAAATTCGCTGAGTATTCGGAGAAATTGGTTTGATACTTACGGTGGCACCGGCTTTATGCCGACGGAAGCTAAACGTGGTAAATCAAAAGAACACGAGCCTGTGTACATGATCGGTTCTGAAATTCTGAACCCGACGCTTTGGTTGCAGGTCATCACTGCGATCGACCGCTAGCGCATTAGAGATTCAACCTGCCGGTCATCAAAATTGTACTTTTTCGGTTTGCGGAACCCTAAATAGCCTAATTTCGTTTTCAAATCAGAACGATTCTTGCAATTTATATTGCATAATTTATTAGCTTTTTCTCATATATTAGCTTATTCTCATATTGAAAAGGCGGAAGGGTATTTTGCCGTGCGGGTAAAGTATTACATCACGTCTTCCGGGCGCTCACCTGTTGAAGAGTTTCTGAACCATCTATCGGAAAATATCCGTTCTGATTTTTTGGACGCGCTACTGTTACTTGAGAGCGGTCAAAATTTAACATTGCCTTTAAGTCGTCCACTGTTTGCGATCAACCGTGGATTACACGAGTTACGTCTTAAAGACAGATCCGGCACTTACAGAGTTTTCTATTTTATTAAACGTGGCGATGGAATCTATATTATTCATGCTTTTGTTAAGAAAACTCAGGATTTGCCCCAAAAAGAACTCGAGATCGTTAAGAAAAGACTAAGGGATATTTAAAAATGGCATGGAAAGAAATTAGTTTTGAACAAATCGCCACTTCATTTAAAATTGATCTGCAAGAAATTAAAGAAAAGCACCGATTGATTGAGTTAATTAAAAAAACGCGCGTCGAGTTGGGTTTATCACAACTAAATCTCGCGAAAAAAGTTGGCGTTTCTCAAAGTCGGATAGCTCAAGTCGAATCAAGAATGGGGACTGCGAAGGTTAGTTTTGAACTTTTACTCTCAATTTTACGCAAGATGGGTTACGACTATAAAATCGTAACCCGAAGAGCTGCCTAAACTACTGTTTAAATTCGCCGTGACCTTGTTTTTTATGGCTCACGAGCTGATTTAAAAGATCAACCGCTTTGACGTTGTCATTAGCGCGAAAACTTGCCGCTAGCTGTTTGCCGAGATCGGCCGTTTGATCGATCATTTTCAAATACAATTCTTTTGCAGCCGCTTGGTCTTTACCGGCTAAGCCATCAATTGATTTCGGGAAGAATGCGCGCGATTGTCCAACCGCTGTTACAAACTGATCCGCTAAAACAGCCGACTGTGCATTCATCGCCTTGTTTTGGATCTGCTCTGAAATAGCTTTCAAATTACCCGACATGGCTTTCATCGCTTCACTTAAATCTTTTGGGCCTGCGGGAGCCGGTGTGACCGATGGTGCCGGTACGGCCGCATCAACGGCGGCAAAAGCCACGAAGCCGAAACTGATGATTGCGAAACTCATTGCTAATTTTAATACGAGGTTTTTCATATGGGTTCTCTTTCTCTTGTTTTGTTTTATATCTAAATCCTTACGTTTATAAAAGCGTAAAGATTACAAACAGGGGTTGCATCATGAAAACCAAACTGAGCTATCATTTTTGTTTTTCATCATGAATTGCGCTTGTCTGTGAAAAAGAGAATACCAGAACGCACTGAGGAATCACCTTAAGCCATATCAGCGAAATGACGGGATTTGACGGGTTTCTAGTCGCGCCAGTAGTGGCAGGTGTATCCGTCCGGATTTTTTTGAAGATAATCCTGGTGATAATCCTCAGCTGAATAAAATACAGTGCCGTGCTCGTCACCGTAAGGTGCGATTTCAGTCACGACCGGAGCGGGCCATTGACTTGATTTCTGAACTTCGGCTTTGATTTCTTCAGCCGCAGTTTTTTGCTCATCACCCATGTAAAATATGGCTGAGCGGTACTGACGGCCCTTATCATTGCCCTGCTGGTTTTTCGTCGTCGGATTGTGAAGTTTGAAAAAGGCCCGCAACAGATCGCGATAGCTCAGAGCTTCACTATCAAATTCAATCAAGATGGCTTCAGCGTGTTCGGTTGCACCGGTTTTAACAAATTGATAAGACGCCTCATCTTCATCGCCACCGCAGTAACCGACTTCAGTGTTTAAAACACCTTTATAACTACGTAACAATTCTTCAACACCCCAGAAACATCCGGCCGCTAAAACTGCTTTTTCTTTTTTCATCTTAACCTCGACGTTATGAGCCTGAAACTCTTAAAAAATTACAAACTATTTTTGATTTTTTGCCATTAAAGACAAAAGCTCAAACATGGTGTCCACTGCGGCCAGCCCCGTGATTTGCGAGCTGTCATAGGGGGGACAAACTTCAACGATATCCGCGCCCACCAACTGATCGATTTGCAAGGCACGAAGTATTTTTTGCGTTTCGTAAGTGGTTAAACCGCCCGGCACCGGAGTACCTGTCCCCGGAGCAAACGCAGGGTCAAGACAATCAATATCAAAACTGATGTAGGTGGGCCCTTTAAATATCGGTAGAGTTTTTAAATAGGCATTCAAACCGTTGTCGCGGATATCATCAACAGTGCTGTACTTAATTTTGTGCTTTTCAACAAAATCAAGATCGCCACTGCCGGCCAGCGGCCCACGAATACCGATTTGAATCATACCTGCCGGGTTGACGAGGCCTTCGTCAACTGCATGCCGCGCAAAAGCACCGTGATGATATTCGCAACCCCACGCCGCAGGATAGGTATCGAGGTGAGCATCGAAGTGAATGAAGTTCAGCGGCTGCCCGTATTTTTTTTTGAGCGCACGTAAAACCGGCAAAGTTGTTGAATGATCGCCACCGACTGAAATAAATTTTTTGCCGTGACTTAAAACTTGCGTGACAAAATTTTCAATCTTTTCATAAGTTTGCACTTGATCAATCGGTACGACCGAACAATCGCCGACGTCGGCCGCTTTCAATTTGTCGAAAACGTTCAGAGCCCGAGTCATGTGAAAACCACGCCCAAGACTTGAAACCTCACGCACGAGCGTAGGGGCAAAACGCGCCCCTGGGCGGTAAGAAACCCCGCCATCATACGGAATACCGAACAAAGCGACATCAAATTCGCTTGCTAGATCTGCAATCGGTAATCTAAAAAAAGTTTTGATCCCTGAAAATCTCGGAAATTCGCGCCCACTCAGAGGTTTGTACTCTTGATCCATTTTTGAAACTCTTTCTGGTGATTTAATCACTGTATTCTCAGTTGTTATTATGTTAAAAAATCTTGAAAATGCAACAGAACACACGACGCTCTCAACAACTGCTGCTTGAGTGGTACAGAATGAATAAGCGCGAGCTCCCATGGCGTAAAAACCGTGACGCCTACCGCATTTGGATTTCTGAAGTCATGCTGCAACAAACAACTGTTGCCGCTGTCGTGCCTTATTACGAAAAATTCATGAAGCGTTTTCCCAACGTTAAAAAATTGGCCGCAGCAACCGAACCTGAAGTTCTCGAAATGTGGGCCGGCCTCGGATATTATTCACGTGCGCGAAATCTGTACAAGGCCGCACAAGCAATTACTGAACATGGATTTCCGGAAAAGCAAAGTGAATTGATCGAACTGCCGGGC
>JANPAD010000281.1:0-3239 GCA_031429735.1 Bdellovibrio sp.
CCCTTCCCGAAGTCCGCCGCGCGAGTGGTTAAACTCAATACCGCGAACAACTGTGTGAAGCTCTTCGCGTACTGATCTTACGCAAACATTACCGCTGCCTTCGTTTAGGCTCTGTTTCTGAATCTCTTTTGTTTCAATAACCTTACGTTCAACTTTAATTGTTTCAGTGCCGGGCTGCCCTTTAATCAAATCATCAATTTTAAACCCTTGGCCGTCACCGAACTGGTCACACATTCCGGCGGTCATACAAGGTTCGCCTGCTAAATCTCCTTGGCGAAGATTCGAATGATCGAACAATGTCCAACCATCTAAACCGCGTAAGTTAATTTTAAGTTCCGGCATGCTGTACCCGATCGCCGTACAACGAACAGTATTTGTCGAAACTTCCGCTGCTAAAATTTTGCTATCATTGAGCAAGATACGCTCAGCCGCAAAAGTGGTTTGAGTTAAAAGTAACGCCCCTAAAATCAAAAATGAATTTTTCATGGTTAAATCTCCCTTAAGAAGATAACTACCTGCTTTAGAGAAATAAAAATAATGAATAATCTTACTTATAACGATAAGTATTTTTAATGAATATTGGCTCAAATGCGCTTACAGCTCTATTCGACTGAAGACTTCGAATCGAAGGCATCTCGGACGGCTAAGCCAATGTTAATCAACAACGTGAGAGTCAAAACCAAAGCGGCCGAAGGGTACCAAACTAGCCACTCGGCAGTGGTAATATATTTCTGAGCCTGATCTAATAGCTCACCCCAGCTCGGTGTTGGCGCTTGCAGACCTAATCCCAAGTAATCTAGAAACGCTAAAAGTGAAATATTCGCTGCAATGTCGAAAGGAGAAAACGTCACAATCGGGGTCAGGGCATTCGGCAAAATATGGCCAAATATGATTTTACGATCTGATGCGCCCAGGGCCCGTGCCGCTTCGACATATTCACGCTTGCGGAGTTGTAAAAACTGCGCTCGCATATAGACCGCCATCTTGGTCCAATCAAAAAACGACAGAAAGATGATAAGAACCAAAAGATTCGGAGTAAAAATAGATATAATCGTAATGAGAATTAAGGTCACTGGCATTGTCTGAATGATTTCGACCGTCCGCATGCCGACCAAATCGATCTTACCGCCAAAAAAACCTGTGATGGCCCCGATACTCACACCCAGCAAATAGGCTGCAATCCATGCTCCTACGGCAAAAATAAATGAATATCGCATGCCGTACAGCAGCCGTGTTAGAACGTCGCGTCCGCGATCATCAGTTCCCATTAAATTATCTTTTGAAGGAGGCGCCGGATAACTAGTAACCACCGCATTACTTTCATAAGGATCCCACTGCACCAAAGACCACGCGGCCCAGTCGCCATCTTTGAATTCGAGCGAACGGTAGTCCATTACAAATATGTCCTCACGCCCAAAAACCGTAGGATGGTAGGTCATCACCAACGGAGCGTAGATTTGACCTCGATACTTCATCATGATCGGCGTGCTATTAGCCCAAAACTCGGCAGTCATACTGAAAAACAGTAATACAATCAGCGTCCACGATGAAAACACAGCAAATTTATTACGTTTAAAACGACGATAACGTTTTAACGTTAGCTCATTTGTAATTATTCTGCCTTCAACTAACGCCATGAACTCCTACTTAAAATCAATTCTTGGATCGACCATTACGTAAACCACATCACTTATCATATTTCCAACAAGCAACAACAGCGCTGAAATGAATGTAATGCCCATAATAACATTGTAATCACGGGATAAAATTGAGGTGTAACTTAAGAGCCCGATACCATCGAGATTAAAAATACGCTCGATTACCAATGAGCCTGCCAAAAAAACCCGCAAGAATCCGCCTAAGCCCGTTGCAACCGGAATCAACGCGTTGCGGAGGGCATGCTTATAGTAAACTGCCGAATTATTTAAACCCTTCGATCGGGCCGTACGAACATAGTCTGATTTGACAACATCAAGCATGGAGTTACGCACGAGCATCGTCAATTCAGTAAAATTACCCAACATATAGCAGGTTAAAGGTAGTATAAAATGATAAGCTCGGTCCCAAATTTTTGCACCGGTCGTCAACGTGTCATAGTTGTCAGACGTAATATTGCCGATGGGAAATAAGTCAAAATGAGAGCCACCAGCAAACCAGACAATCAGAAAAATACCCGCGACTAGCGGGGGTATCGAATACAAAATATATAAACCTATGCTGCTGATATGATCGAATGTGCCGCCGGCACCGATAGCTTTTTTAACGCCGAGAGGAATACAAACCAGATATGTTAAAATGAGCGAAGCGATACCGAAAGACAATGAAACCGGAAATTTTTGGGTGATCACATCAATCGCCGGTTCTTGATAAGAAAAGCTTTCGCCGAAATCCAGATGAGAAATATTTTTGAGCCAAATCCAGTATCGTATATGTACCGGCTTGTCGAAACCGTATTGTTTAACTAAAGCTTCCATTAACTCAGGAGGAATCTGTCCCCCTTTGCCCGCGCCGCCTTTTCCGCCGAATTGCATTTTCTGCAACTTCTGTTCAATCGGCCCCCCTGGGGCCGCATTGATGATGAAAAATGTGATGAGCGTAATTCCGATGAAGGTCGGTATTGCAAGCAATAAGCGTCTAATTAAGTAGATGAGCATACTATTGCAGATTGTATCCTATGGTTGAGCACTCCACCAAGCGGTAAGACCAAAATCGTATTTAAAAGTATCACCAGGTTGAACGACTTTCTTCGACATTGCATAGAAATCATACTTCGCGTTGAACATAAAGACATACGGCACATCTTCGGCTATCAGCGTGTACGCTTTTTTGAAGATCGCACCACGTTTTGTTGAATCGAGCTCGGCACGACCTTGGTCAATCAATCTGTCAACTTCGGGGTTAGAGTAACTTCCGCGATTCGAACCGCCTTTGCCCGCAGATGTCGAGTGCCAGATTTGTTTAGGATCCATTTCGACATCACCGCCACCCCAGCCCATAGCGAAAAGTTGCATGTTTCTTTCATCGACTTGCTTAATGAAGCTGTTCCACTCAAGAAACTTCAGGTCGATATCAATACCGGCTTTTTTGCAGTCTTCTTTAATAATGGTCCATTGCTTTTCTGAGTCTTTTCGCGCGTAGATGTACGATAGTTTTAATTCAGTTTTTTTACCATTGATCACTTTGTCCAGAATTCCGTTCTTGTCTGAATCGACCCAGCCGGATTTCGCCAAAAGTTCGCG
>JANPAD010000282.1:0-3391 GCA_031429735.1 Bdellovibrio sp.
CAAGATCGATGCTTTTAAGTTGTTTGGTGACCATGCGTATCAGCCGGGGGCCCCACGAAGCCGCGATTGAATCCGACAAAGCGATCGAAAAATGGGTGGTCTGGTTTTCAAATTCGAGCTCTTTCAGATTTTTAAGTTCCATCATGATAAGACGGGCTTTGTTCAAAAAAGCCTGACCTTTGCCAGTTAAACGGACACGTCTTCCGTCAGGTTCAATCAGTTTGATCTTAAGATCTGTTTCAAGCGCTTGAATGCGTTTGCTGACGGCAGATTGAGTCAGTCGCAGCTGGGCTGCGGCTTCGCTGATGGTGCCTGTTCTTTCGAGTGCGAGGAGTGCTTCAATACCTTCGACCATATATTCCCCATACTACTATATTATATTCCTATTATTCAATTCCTTCTTTAATGATTTTAGCCGATTGTTAGGGTGTAATTGAAACCTAAATGAAATGACATGAAAATAGTCCAGTTCGAAAGGAAGTCCTCAATGGCACAAATCGAAACAACTCCTGAAATGGTCAAAAAAGTTTACGAAACAACCCGCGCGCGCACGGAAGTGATTCGTAAACGTTTAGGCCGTGATCTCACTTTAGCTGAAAAAATTATTTATGGTCACTTAGATGATCCGCAAAACCAAGAACTTGAGCGCGGCAAAAGCTTTTTGCTTTTACGACCGGATCGCGTTGCCATGCAAGATGCCACGGCCCAAATGGCTTTACTGCAATTCATGTTGGCGGAAAAATCTGAAGCTGCTGTACCTTCTACTGTTCACTGCGATCACTTGATTCAAGCTTATCAAGGCAAAGAAAAAGATATGAAAGCTTCGAATATGTCGAACAAAGAAGTCTTCGATTTCTTGGCATCGACTTCTTCTCGTTACAACATCGGCTTCTGGAAGCCGGGTGCAGGTATCATTCATCAGGTTATATTAGAAAACTACGCATTCCCAGGTGGTTTGATTATCGGAACTGATTCGCATACGCCGAACGCAGGCGGCCTTGGCATGTGTGCCGTCGGTGTCGGCGGATCGGATGCTTCAGACGTGATGGTCGGTCTTCCTTGGGAAGTTAAAAATCCGAAACTGATCGGTATCCATTTAAAAGGTAAACTCAACGGGTGGACTGCTGCGAAAGACGTGATCTTGAAACTTTGCGGAATGCTGACTGTTAAAGGCGGCACGGACAAAATCGTTGAGTATTTTGGTGAAGGAGCTAACGCGCTTTCTTGCACCGGTAAAGCGACTATCACGAACATGGGTGCAGAATTGGGCGCGACGTGTTCGGTGTTTCCGTACGATGCAAAAATGGGAGCTTACTTAGCGGCCACTGGTCGCAAAGAATTGGCCCAAATTGCAGATCAAAATACTGATATCCTGACTGCCGATAAAGATGTTCTGGCGAATCCTACAAAATACTTCGACGAAGTTTACGAAATCGATTTATCAACTCTTGAGCCGCATTTAGTCGGTCCCCACACCCCAGATTTAGCTCGCCCGATTTCTAAAATCGGTGAAGAGGCACGTGCCAACGGTTGGACTTTGAAACTTTCAAGCGCGTTAATCGGTTCGTGCACGAATTCTTCTTACGAAGATATTGGACGCTCTGCAAACATCGCTGAACAAGCGATGAAAGTGGGTGCGAAAATGCATCAGCCGTTCTTGGTTTCTCCGGGTTCGACTCAAATTCAAAATACAATCACCCGCGATGGTCAGATGAAAACTTTCGAAGCAGTTGGCGCAACTGTTTTAGCAAATGCGTGCGGCCCTTGCATCGGTCAATGGAAACGTGACGATATTAAAACCGGAGACAAAAATACGATTTTGACTTCGTTCAACCGAAATTTCCGTGGTCGTAATGATGCGAACATGGAAACTCTGGCGTTTATCGGTTCACCTGAAATCGTCATGGCGATGGGCTTGGCCGGTCGTCTTGATTTCAACCCGATGACGGACGAACTTGAAGGACCAAACGGAAAAATTATGCTTAAAGCTCCGGTTGCTCCTGAGTTGCCAGAAAAAGGTTTCGTGCCTGACGTTGAAGGCTACCAAAAACCTGCAGGTGCCGCGGCCCAAGTGGCGGTTGACCCTAAATCTGAACGTCTTCAGTTGTTAAAACCATTTACAAAATGGGACGGAAAAGATTTTGTTGATCAATTGGTTTTGGCGAAAGCTAAAGGCAAATGTACGACAGATCATATTAGCCCCGGTGGCAAATGGCTGAACTACCGTGGTCACTTAGATAACATTTCTAATAACATGTTGCTGGGTGCGGACAACGCTTTCATTCCGGGTGAAATCGGCAAAGGTCACAATCTGCTGACCCTTGAGAAAAAAGAATTCGCACAAGTGGCGCGCGAATATCAAAAAGCCGGTCGTGGCTGGATGATTATCGGTGACGAAAACTACGGCGAAGGTTCTTCTCGCGAACACGCGGCCATGTCTCCGCGTTTCTTGGGCTGTACTGCGGTGATCACAAAATCATTTGCGCGTATCCACGAAACCAATTTAAAAAAGCAGGGTGTGTTGGCTTTGACTTTTGTGAACCCTACCGATTACATCAAAATTCAGGAAAAAGATTTGTTGTCGATTCGCGGGTTAAGCGAACTGGCTCCGGGCAAAAATCTGACTCTTGAAGCGAAACATGCGGATGGTTCTGTTGATCAAATTGAAGTGAAACACACTTACAATTCAGAGCAGTTGAAATGGTTCAAAGCCGGTTCGGCCTTGAACTTAATTCGCGGTTAAATAAGCGCGGGTTCACATTCGAAGATTTTCAAAAAAAGCGCGGCTGAAACCGCGCTTTTTTCGTTTTTTAAGTTCAATTAGTTTTTTGAGCTTGAAAAACTGTCTCAGTTTGAGAAATTGCTTTATCGTAAGACTCGTCCTACCGATAAGTCTAGGTGAGGGAATTATGAAATCTATATTGCCCGTTTTTCTTCTACTTTTTTTCAGTTTTCATTACTCAATGGCCCAAGTTGAATCCTCAGCGCCGAGGCCGGAAGATTTTCGTAATGAAATCTATTTTAGAGCTAACAGTAGAATTCCCGGTCCACAGTGCCCGGCCGGTACGCGTACGAAGTCATTATCTGACCTGGAAATTCTCGGTAAGAGTATTTCTTCTATTCAGCCGCGAATTGAAGTTCAAGGATGTGTGATGGCTCGTAGCACCCGCGAGGCTTTTTCAAACTGCGGTAACGGTTATAATATAATTAATTTATCCAATCCCCAATATGACGAGGATCTAACCGACCAGCTTTATGTGCCAACAAGTCGAGTTGCAACTCCGTTCTACTGTATTCAGCACGAATACAGTATGGCGGCTCTGAAGCGTCAGCGCTGTGAAGAGCTTCGCGCGGACCCCATCTACAATACCGAATTTAAATTTCGTATGAC
>JANPAD010000283.1:0-5501 GCA_031429735.1 Bdellovibrio sp.
GCCTCCCTATTTTTTACACACCGCCGGAATCATTTTAGTGTTCTCAAGATCGGCTCACGCCTTCGGTATTACGAAGGGAAAAAATGAGAATATTTTTCGACCTCTCGGTATGGTGCCGACGATCGGCTTATTGGTTGTGACCGGTCTTATTAATATTTATTTATATGTCGGCACATTGTTGACGACGTAATCGAAAGCGATCAAGATGGCCACTCAAAAAAACCGAAAATCGGCGGAGGTTCAGTCTTTCGTCAAAGATGCAGGACTTATTTTTGCTGTTTCGACGCCTAAGAAGCATTCATCGCTGCTTGTGCCGGATCTGCCATTTGATCTTCAATTATTAAATTCAAGTTCAGTTTATTTAGCCAGTCGAAAACTGTATCTTTCTTTGGGCGGTGTCTTTAGCCCCAGAGTTTGTTCAACGATGCGCGGTCTTAGCGCGCAAGATCTTTTTAAAGATGAAATTGAATATACTCCTTCGTTGTCAGAAATGAAATGGCTTCACGAATTCGGACATCAGGTGGGCGATGCTCATGATGAGTTAACGGCCTTGCTGCGTTTTAGTGAGATTTCATTGTTTCACGAACAGAATCATCGCGTAATTTGGCGGTTACTACCGCGAGTACCTGAAAATCATGACGAAATTCGCCGGTACTTTAATTTTGCAGAAAGTCTGGTTGTAACTCTCGACATGGTTTTGGGAGATCAGCTTGGGCCTAAAATGTCAGATGCTTATGAACGTGTAAAAGCAATTTATCACCCAAGCGGTCGCGACGGCTACGTTGCAAAATCGAAAGCCGAATATCGTTCTTACTTAATGGCTATTCTAACCGCAACTTATTATGCTCTCGAACACATGCACACAGCGGATATTCTCAAAGCAGTTCAGTATGTTTTGCCGGGGCAAAGCACCGTCAATAAGGTAGCCGTTAAGAGAGCTTTACAACTCAGCGAGATTTTTACTCAAATTACGAATCCGCAATGGCAAAGCATCTACTGGAAAACGGGGCAGATGAAGTTGAAAAAACTGCAGAGAAAATCAAATGAAGGTCTATTTCAACTGCCGGCAGACCCGCTTGATCTTGACGGTGAATTCATGCTGGCTCACCGCGTGTTCGATTGTTTCGGTTTATAGCTGAAATCGAAGCAAGAGTTCAGCCGTGTTTTTGAAACTCGGGAGATAAAGGTTCGTTTTCCCAGTGTGATACCACAACAGTCGCGACGCTATTACCTAATAAATTCACTGATGTACGGGCCATGTCCATGAACTCATCTACACCCATAATCAGCACAACGCCTTCAAGCGGTAAGCCGAAAGCGACTAATGTGGCTGATAGAACGACGAGGGAAGCGCGCGGGACAGCCGCAACACCCTTTGTGGTCAACATGAGTGAAAGCATCATGGCTAACTGAGTTGTCAGCGGTAAATCAATATGTGCGGCCTGTGCGATGAAGACCGAAGCTAACGCCAAGTAAAGAGTTGAGCCGTCGAGATTAAAACTGTAGCCCAGTGGCAGAACAAAGCTTGCAACCGAGTTTGATACACCGATTTTTTCTAAGGATTTCAAGGCATCCGGGTACGCGGATTCACTCGAAGTTGTCGCAAACGCTAAAAGTAGACTGGGGCGCATTTCGCGGAAGAACGGACCAATTTTGATTTTAGCCCAATACAGTGCCGGAATTAAAACCAGTAAAACAAAAACGATCAGGGCTAAGTAAAGTGTTCCGACCAGTTTTCCCATGGGAACAAGCACGGCCAGCCCGTGTTCGCCAACAGCTCCGGCCATTGCGGCCCCTACGCCAATAGGCGCAAAATACATAATGACTTCAGTAAATTTAAACATCACTTGTGCAAGTGAATCACAGAATTCTTTGACCGGTTTTGCTTTTTCACCGGCCATTAAAATTGCTAAGCCGAATAAAACTGAAAAAATAACGATTTGCAAAACATCGCCTTTAACTACGGCTTCAGCAAAATTAGTCGGCAACAAATGTTCTACAAAACCACCGAACGTCATTTTAGCCTGGTTAGTGGCCAAAGCCGTTGCATCAAGACCGGCGCCGATTGAAATGCCGTCACCCGGGCGGAAGGTATTCACAAAAAGCAAACCGATCGCTAAGGCAGCCGTTGTCGCAATCTCAAACCAGATAATAGCTTTAAGTCCGATTTTACCGAGACTTTTCATGTTGCCTGATGAATTGATGCCGCTGACGATCGAGGAAAAAATCAGGGGAGCAATGATACACTTCACACCATTCATAAACAGCGTTCGTAACGACTTCACTTCGTGCGCGAATTCAGGAAACCAAACTCCCAAAGCCAGACCAATCACGAGAGCGATAAAAATAGAATACGTCAGTTTTTTATGATTACTTTTTTGTGACATGTAAACCTCTATACCTTTAGCAGTACTTTTGAAAGCACCGAGTGTCAAACAAGGGTCTTACTTTTTACGCATTATTTTAAAACTTATACGTCATACCGTGTTGATGTCCGCACACTTTTGAGATTAGATAGGTTATGCATATTTTAAATCTTTTAAAAATAATATTCACGACGTTGATGTTTTTAATTTGCGCGAATTGCGCTTCGACTCCCAAGCCCCCGCCGGTAGCCGTTATCAAAAAGACGGCTAACGGAAGTCTTTACCACCGTTTTTATCAAGGATATCGCTTAGAATCGGTCAATACTGTTCAATTTGAAGAAATTATTAACACGCGCTTTTTGCCATTGTTTGCGCTGGCTCATCCTTACGGACTTTATTCATATCGTCCGGCCTTGCTAACTGAAGTGAAGGGTTGCACGTTGCCTGCCGAAATCGCATTGCTGACATTTACCGACGAGCAGATCTACGCCAAATACCGTGAAACTGAGATTGGGCGAAAAATTCGCGATGCTCATGGGCTCGTTTTTGAATCAAAGACCAGTAATAGTCTGGTCCCTGAAAGCTACGCCGGCAACTTAGAACTCGATCGGGCCTATAATCTAAAAACTGAATTCAAAGACTATCAGGATTCATACACGGCGCTACTGGTTTACTGTCAGCCACGTTCAGAAAAAAACTTACTCAGTAAAGTTCAAAAAATCTATAAGACGACAAATGCACGAAACATACTCTTTACTGTCGGTTCGAAGCATTTGGCTGAGTATATTTTTGCGAGCAGCGCCGCTCAGTTAAAAGCGGTTTCAGAAGCTCGAATGCGAAAGTTTTCGGGTATTTACAAAAAGTCGATGATGATTGATCTCGATAAGCAAAAAATCGGCTCTTCGCCTGTGAAGATGGGCCAAGGCGTTGATGCCCAGTGGTAGATTGAGCTTTGTTTTGAAAAACTGAAGTGTTCTGTTAAGTTAACGTATGACCACAAATAACGATCAAAACTATTTTCCGCTGAATTATCAAGACTCGCGCCAGCGTTTTCGTCATTTGATTCAAAAACTGACGCCGACGCAGACCGAAGAATGGCCTGTCCCTAGCAAAACGGACCGCGATCTTTTTGTGGATTCAGCCTTCTGGCCGGCCTTGAAAGAGTCCAAAACTCTGTTGGTGGTGACATCGGGTATTCATGGGTCTGAAACCTATGCGGGTTCTGCCATCTTGCAGATGTTTTTGACTGAAATTATGCCGAAAATGAATCGTGATGAAGTGGGGGTACTATTGGTTCATGCCATGAATCCTTACGGATTTAAACATCACCGCCGGACAACTGAAAACGGTGTCAATTTAAACCGAAACTTTTCAATTTCAGGCGAGCTCTTTAAAACACGAAATGTCGATTCTGAAAATATGCACGGTCGGTTTTTTCGCCGAGAAAAAGTTTCGACATCACGCTGTTCAATGATGGATTCTTTAGAAGTAAGTGATGGCGTGGCTTTTTTTAACGGTGTCTCGATGGATGAATTTACGAAAGCGACGGCTCCCGGACAATTTATTAAACCCGAAGATCTCGAATACGGCGGGCAAGCTTTAGAGCCACAGTCTTTAAAGCTGGTCGAAAAATTAAAAGAAATTATGCCGCAGTACCGTGATGTACTTTCACTCGATTTACACACCGGACTGGGCGATCAAAACCGTCTGCATTTGCTCACGTCGGGTTCGGGTAAAGACCTGCACCCGGGCCTGTTTGCGGAGCTTTTCGATACCGTCGCAGATAAGCCTTATTATGAACACACACCGGCTTCAGCCGAAGGGTTTTATGAAGTGCACGGTTCGATGAACTGTGCATTCGCCGACTTAGCGCTTGAGCACCAGCGTGTTTGTTCAATTACAATGGAGTTCGGAACTTTAGGCCATAGCCTTGAGGCCCAACTTCGTTCATTGAACAATTTTGTGGTTGAACATCAAGGTCGCTACTGCGGTTATGTTAGTGAAGCCGTACAGGCCGAGGTGCAAAAAGAAAGTTTTGAACGTTCTTATCCACAAAGTGATGATTGGCGACAGGCTGTGATTGCAGCCTCACGCGGGCTTTTTACGCAAGTTTTTAACCGCGGCAAATTCTGGCTTTAAGTTATTTAACGCCGCTTGAGTCTTGACGTGCGAGTGGTGCCGGATTATCAGGGCCACATGGGTTGCTGCCCTCAAGAGAATCAACGAGCGCGTCGACTCCGGTGCGGGTTGAATGTTGCACAACGCGCGCAATATGTCTTTGCACGATACACATTTTATACCATGAAGCCTGCGTTGTTCCACCGCCTAAGTTGTTGAAGGTAACTGAATCAGAAGTTTTATTGTATTTGCCGCCCCAGTAAAGACCTTCGACAACTTCAAGTGGAGTGGTGTTAGCAAAAGTAGCCGGGTTCATCAGAGTTGTGCTGTTCCAGCCCCAGTAGTGCGACAGCGCACTTAAAACGCGTGGGCCGGCATTGTAAATTCCGACGGCCATCAGCCAGCCGATGTGAAACGGATAAGCGCCTTCGTAACCTTTTTCGCGGCACTGCGTGGGCCAAGTCTGCGGTGATTTGTAAAGTTGAGATTGCTTCATTCCGGCCGGAATATAATCTTTGTAGATTTTTGCAATTTCGTTCGCTTTCGCCTGAATAGCATAAAGTGGATTAATGCAGAATTGAGTAAAAGACATGACGGCTTGATACCGTGAGGCGATGACTTGAGGAGTACCGCTACCAAGGCCTGTTTGCACTTGGCTTTGCTTAATATCTTTAAACTGTTCGAAGTTCATTTTGTAAATGGGAACGCTGCCGAGCTTACTGACGGCGATATCGTAAAACTGTTTAACCATCGACGGATTCAGCTGAGCGCAAGATAAACCTTGGGGCCAGCCTGTTTGCTGTTGGAAAGCCGCGCTTTGCAGCGTGATCCAATTACACCAACTTAAAATATTAAATTGTCCGATACCGCAGCTGTAATTGTTACCGTCCGGAGAAATTCCCAGATCAGAAAATAAAGATTCCTGACGGATCGCCCCGGCTAAAATAGTCGAAGGAAGTTTGTAATCGCGGCTGGCTTTGTAAACGGCGGCAATTTTCGAATCACGACTGTCTCGGG
>JANPAD010000284.1:0-2910 GCA_031429735.1 Bdellovibrio sp.
CGCCTTGGGCGATAATCTTACCACCAGCTTGGGCTACGACATTCTTGCTACCCAACGCAATCATATTGCCGCCACTCTGAGCCATTATTTTGCCGCCTTTTTTCTCGAACAGTCCGCTCATGCCCGGAATCCAAAACTGAGTGCCTTCTTCAATCGTGGTGACTGTTTGGCCGGATTTAAATGTACCGGTCATCCAGGCTTGGTTCGGCTGCTTGTTGCAATTAAACAAAATAGCCGGTTGGTTTACCCAAGGAATCATTGTGGCTGTCGGTCCGACCGTTCCGCCTTTTAAATCGAGACATAAACCGGTGTTATGACCTATTTCACTGCCGTGAAATCCAAAATTCTGTAAAGCATCGCCGGCTGGGGCCGTATTACATTTTCTAAGACGCATCTCAGATACGGAATTACGACTGTCGGCCTGTACGCATAGTTCGGTACCTACGAGCGTCATGCGCGCGCCATCCAGAAAAAAGTTTTCGGTCGAGGCGCCCGTGCAATTGCTGGCCACAATGCGAGAGCCTTCCTTTGCCCCGCTTTCAGCAGTGAGGCATTTGCCCCCTTGTTTGCTGACGATTTCACCGGCAAAAGCCGATACAGCGCATAGACTAACGATTAACAATAGTTTCATAAGATCTCCTTTTGGTTTTGAGTTCAGTTCGGTTAATTTGGTTGAGTTCGGTTCAGTTTAAAGCAGTATCAGTTTTGAAAATGTCCAATTACAGGGTCGCCAGACAACCCTCAGAGTTCGTTCATATAGCCATCGCAAAATGTTTAAATCAAGCTTTTGCAGCTTTTTCAGAAATGCGCCTTGAAACCGGTTTTCTAGCGGAGAAGCTTGACCACTTTGCATCATTTTTGGCATAAGTCCTCTATGTCAGCTCAGTCCACACCAATTCGCATGCATCCGCTTGACGCGCTGAAAAGCAATCCGTTTGTGTTGGCTCCGATGGCCGGGATTACCGATCATGCCTTCCGTCATTTTATGAAAAAATTAGACGCAAGCGTACTTGTTACCGAACTGATTTCGGCAACAGGAATTGAATACAAATCACAAAGAACTATGGATCTGATGAAGTTTGACGAAACTCAACGTCCCATCGGCATTCAACTTTTCGGTGAGGACCCTGACATTATGGCCCGTGGCGCGCAAGTCGCTGAGGCGCTTGGTGCTGACTTCGTCGATGTGAACTTCGGGTGCCCAGTACCGAAGGTTGTCAAAAAGGGCGCAGGATCCGCCATGATGAAAGATCTTCCACTCATGTCGAAAATGCTTTCTTCAATGGTTAAGGCAGTTCAAATTCCGGTCACCATTAAAATTCGTACAGGTTGGGAGCAAAACGCGCGTAACGCGCTCGACGTATGCAACCTTGCACATGATGTAGGGATTACATGGGTTGCCATTCACGGCCGCACCCGTGCAGCAGGTTACGCAGGACTTGCCGATTGGGACTTCATCGGTGACGTCAAAGCAAAAACAAAGATTCCGGTTTTGGGTAACGGCGACATCATGACTCCGCAAAATGCAGTGAAACGACTGCGTGAATACGGCTGTGACGGAGTCTTGATCGGGCGAGGGGCCCTTAAAAATCCGTTGATCTTCGCAGATTCCCTCAGCCTATGGCGTGGGCAAGATTTAAGATCTGACCTAAAACGTAACTACGCAGGCTTGTTTAAAGATCTCGCTGCCACGATTCAAAGCCAGAGTTCAGAGCATATCACCAATATTCAGCTCAAAAAGTTCGCTTCTTGGTTCTCAACGGGCTACGAAGGGTCTTCGGTCTTTAGAAAAACGATTTTTCAGCTAAAGAATAATGACGAAGTGCTATCTTGTGCGTTAGATTTCTTCGGTTCAATCGGAGATATCGAGCAAGCAGATACAAGTCATGAGAACTTTCTCATGGGTGGCCATGGTTAACGCGTTAAATTTGAATTGTTAATAAAGCAGAAAGAGAAATAGAAATATGCAAGATCCAAAGAAAATTAGAAATATCGCCATCATTGCCCACGTCGATCATGGTAAAACAACTCTCGTTGATCACTTGATCAGACAAGCCGGTACATTCCGTGACAATCAGGCCGTTGAAGAACGTCTGATGGACTCGATGGATCTTGAAAAAGAACGCGGTATTACAATCGCGGCAAAAAATGCATCATTCACTTACAACGATATTAAAATCAATATCGTCGATACTCCGGGGCATAGTGACTTCGGCGGCGAAGTTGAGCGCGTATTGAACATGGTTGATGGTGCGATTCTTCTTTGCGATGCTTCAGAAGGACCACTCCCGCAAACACGCTTCGTTTTGAAAAAAGCTTTAGAACAAAATATCAAAGTGATCGTGGTCATCAATAAAATTGACCGTTCCGATGCGCGTATTCAAGACGTTCATAATGAGTTATTCGACTTATTCATCGACGTTGAAGCCAACGAAGAACAATGTGACTTCCATACAATCTACGCCATCGCGCGTGATGGTATGGCCACTTTAGATCCTGCGGTTAACACGGGTAATCTGAAATGTCTTTACGATGCAATCGTTGAGCTGGTTCCGCCACCGACAATTAAAGAAAACGAACCTTTGCAAATGATGGTTTCGAACATCGGTTACAACGACTACGTCGGCCGTTTGGCGATGGGCCGTATGCGCGCAGGTACAGTTAAAGTCGGCGATGACATCGTTTGTATTCAAGAAAATGATAAAACCCAAAAAGTTAAAGTTTCGGCGTTATTTCAGTATCATGTGAATTCGCAAATTCCGGTGACTGAAATCGGCGCGGGTGACATGGCGATCATCGCAGGTATCGAAGACTTCACAATCGGTGATACCATCACTTCAGCGTTAGATCCTCGTCCGCTTCCGCGTATCAAAGTTGATGAACCTACAGTGGGCATGGTGTTCTCGGTGA
>JANPAD010000285.1:0-7641 GCA_031429735.1 Bdellovibrio sp.
TACGACTTACTCTAAAAAAACAATCTTCGGTTATACGGCGATTGCATTCTCTTCAATTGGTATCGCTGCAGTTTCATTCTTTGTTTGGGGTCATCATATGTTCGTTTCAGGTCAATCTGAAGTGGCGGGCATTGTATTCTCATTCTTAACGATGCTGGTGGGTGTTCCGACGGCTATTAAAATGTTTAACTGGCTGGCTACTTTGTACCGCGGTTCAATTGAATTCTCGGCACCTATGTTGTACGCCTTGGGTTTCTTGTTCTTATTCGCCATCGGTGGTGTAACGGGGATTATGTTGGCCGTCACTGCAGTTGACGTTCACTTCCATGATACCTACTTCGTTGTAGCGCATTTCCATTATGTGATGGTGGGCGGTACTTTGATGGCGATCATGGGTGGTTACTATCACTGGTTCCCGAAAATGTTCGGCAAAATGTACAATGAAGCGACGGCCCGCATGTCTTTCGTCTTCATCTTTATCGGTTTCAATGTGACGTTCTTTCCGCAATTCATTCTAGGCGCGAAAGGTATGCCTCGTCGTTATTTCGACTATGTACCTGAATATGAAAATTTAAATAAAATTTCAACGGTCGGTTCGTGGTTGATCGCAGCCGGGTTCCTCATCGGTCTTTATACGGTTATCAAAGGTTTAACGAGCGGAGCGAAAGCACCGGCTAATCCATGGGGAGCTAAAACTCTTGAATGGCAGGCCGAATCACCGCCGATTATGCATAATTTCGCTCACGATCCTGTCGTGACAGAGGGGCCTTATGAGTACAAGTAGATTAATCAACGGTGTAGAAGTCGCTTCACATTATCGCGACGCCGAACATCAGTATCTATCTAACAAAGAGGGTATCTGGCTGTTCATGGTCACCGAGATTTTAATGTTCGGCGGTCTGTTCGTCGGCTATATCATTTTCCATACGATCTACCCCGAAATGTTCGCAGAGGGCGCAAGCTATCTGGACTGGCATTTGGGTTTCATCAATACGCTGGTTCTGATCGGCTCTTCGCTAACGATGGCTTTGGGTTTCTACTACAATCAGATCGCACAACCGAAAAAAGCAACTTACGCTTTAATTGCGACAGTTCTTTGCGGCGCTGTCTTCATGGTTATCAAGTACTTCGAATACATGCATAAATTCCATCTGGGAATCTTTCCGGGCATGATGTTAGATGCTGCGAAAATGGCTGAACACGGTCATCCGGTAGTTCACTCAAACCTAGGCCTTTATTTCGGTTTCTACTTCTGTATGTCGGGCCTGCATGGATTACACGTTTTGATCGGTATGGGTCTTATTTCATGGCTTACTTATCGTAATATCAGAGGCGATTTTAATCCGAAGTACTATACGCCGATCGAAGGCGTCGGAATTTTCTGGCACATTGTCGATTTAATCTGGATTTTCTTATTCCCATTACTTTATTTAGTAGGATAGGCGGTTAGATGTCACACGATCAACAACATCATCATTCAGGTGCTACTCATCATGAGGAACACCACATTACGCCTTTAAGCACGTATTTAAAAGTTGCGGCGGCGTTGTTTGCCTTAACTTTTTTAACGATTATTGCCCACATTTTTAAAACACATTACCTGGCCGTTGCGCCATTAATTGCGTTTACGATCGCGGCCATTAAGGCGTTTTTAGTTATGGCTTGGTTCATGCATTTAAAGTATGAACCTCAAACAAATCGTCTTATTTTTGCATGCGGCTTTTTGGGCTTAGCAGTTCTTTTCGGCGTTTGCGCTATGGACATCTTCACACGTATCTATCAAGGTAGTGTGCTGTAATTCGTGTTTAAAACATTTGCGAGTCTTACAAAATTCGGAATTGTTATCTTCGTACTACTAGCTGGTGTCGCAGGATATGCCACCAGCTTCGAAATTGAAAAAGTTTTTGAACTCAAACATTTTCTTCTTTTCATTGCCGGACTTTATTTCTTAAGTTCGGGTAGTCTGGCTCTCAATCAGGTTCAAGAATATAAACTCGATCAAAAAATGCCCCGAACGGCAAAACGGCCCATTGCTTCAGGTCGACTTAAACCCGCAGCCGGGCTTATTTTATCGGTTTTATTTTTATTAGCCGGTGTTAATACCTTACACGAGCTATCGCCGACGGCGGGCTACGTCGCATTGGTTTCTGTTGTTTTATATAACGGCTTTTACACCATGTACTGGAAACCCCGCTGGGTTTTTGCGGCTGTGCCGGGTGCCATTCCGGGCGCTTTGCCGATCACGATCGGCTATGCCGTGAATAATCCGGATATTTTCAACTCTGAATCAATCTATTTGTTTTTAATCATGTTCTTGTGGCAGATGCCGCACTTTTGGACTTTGGCGCTGAAGTATATTGAAGATTACCGTTTGGGTGAAATTCCGACTTTACCTGTTACTTTGGGCACTGAAAAAACCTTATTCCATATCGGGCTGTACACTTTTACCTATTGTGGTGTTGCCATTGCGTCGCCATTTTTTCTACACTCAAGCTGGCTTTACGCCGCGTTGGTATTTCCGTTCGCCTTTATGCTGATGAAGGAATTCTTTCAGTTTTACAGAAGCCAAGGTAAGCAAAAGTGGTTTGCCTTCTTCATGTGGACTAATGTCAGTATGTTGGTTTTTGTTTTTATACCGGTTATTGATAAATGGAGCTTCTTGTTTTTAGAAAGAGTGTGATGATGTCAGAACGTGTGTTAAACGGTCTTCGTTATTTTTTGCTCTTCAATCTTTTCATCGCTAGTTTTCTGTTTTGTGCTTATAACGAGCAATCGCCGTTCGAGCTGATCAAGCTGATTAACCTCTGTTTTGGCGCCCTCATTGGTATCTTAATTTGGACGAGCGTCAGTTTTCAAAAAGAAGAGATTATTTTTAAATGGAATTTTGTGCTCTGGATGCATCTGGCCATCTTGGGCGCAACGGTTCTGTCATTTTTCTACTCGAACAGTCCGTTCAATTCATTTTGGGGAAATTATAACATTCCGACTGATAGTGTGCTGAGTTTTATCATCTATTTTCTGTATGCGTTCATATTGACACAGGTCTTTACGGATGCAAAAAAAATTCAGCAGCTGACCTATACGCTCGTCGCCAGTGCTTTAGCGCTTTCCGTCTATGGTATAGTTCAACACTTTGGCTATGATCCGGTTGATTGGTGGGGTTATTCGCAAATGCACCTGAACGCGTATGCGACGATAGGGCAGGCCGTCGGATTTGCCACGATCGTCGGTTGTCTGCTTCCTTTGATGACGGTTATTTTTTTAGTTCAGCAAAAAACAAGTCGGTTGATGGTCTGTGCGGCGACTCTGTTTTTGATGGTCCTTGGAATGATGTATTCAGGTTCGAGAACGCCGGTGACACTGGCTTTAGCTGCCATTTTGGGTCTGACTGTTATTTACTTTTTTAAAAGCGATGATAAAAAGCGCGTTAAAAAAATGGCGATCGTCGTGCTTGCGCTGGCTTTAACTCAGACGATTTATTATTCAGAATCAAACACAGCTTTGGGTAAAAAAATGCAGTCTGATTCACTGTCCACGGGAGTCAGTGAACGTATGCAAGTTTGGAAAGGCGCTTACGATATCTGGCGTAAGTATCCTGTGTTGGGTTCGGGGCCTGAGACTTTTGCAATCGAACTGAAGCTTGTTAATACAAAAGACTTCAATACAAACCAAAACTGGGGTTTGTACTGGCATAAAGCGCATAATCACATCATTCACTACCTCGCAACCGTCGGTCTTGTCGGCCTTTTGGTTCATCTTATTTTGGCTTTTTGGGTTTTGTTTCAGTTGCTGATGATCCTCAAAAATAAAGACTTGAAAGAAACAGACTGGTTTCGTTTTGCATATTTGGTCGGATATGCCTTTATTTTTCTGGCGAACCTAACGGCATTTAATTTTATCATGACCCAGTTTCTGATGATGACGTTTCCGGTTGTTGACCGCCTTTATGTCGGCCAAAAATCTGAATGGCGTATGTTGTGTCCAAAATGGCTCAGCGTCATCAACCTAGTTCTTATTTTCGTACTGGTCGGTTTATTCAGTCATGAAATTTTTAAGTTCTGGAATGCCGACCGCCATTTTACAATTTCCCGCCGCAGTCTTGAAGTGAACAACAACATGAAAGAGGCTTTGGACGAAATCGATATCGCTATTTCAATTAAACCCAATGACTGCCGATTCTATTTGCGAAAAGCAAGCCTGCTGAATAACGTCTTTAAGTACCAGATGAACATTAAAGCTGAATTCAATCACCAAGAAGCTCTTCGTATGATTGATGAACTGACCCGCACCGCCATTAACTGCGAACCCGCAAGCCCTGAGACGTTGCTCTATCGCGGAAAACTGTTTGCCGAGCTCTACGATGTTCGTCTTGAGACCTCAATTGATCGAGCCGCGCAAAGTTACATCGAGGGCGCAAAGTTTGCTCCGGTTAATCCGACGTACCCGTATCAATTAGGTGCACTCTATATGCGTGCGGGCCGAATCGGCGATGGCTTGGCAGAAATGTACAATGCTCTTCATTTGAAGGCCGATTACATGCCGGCGTATAGCCAATTACTCGATTATTATTACCAGACCAACAATACGCCCGAGATTAAACGCTTGGTTAAGGAAATTTCAAATACGAGCCTGCACTCCGGTGAATTTTTAGCTGATTTGAATAACATTATTCAGTTGGCCCAAAATCATAACGATACAGAGAGCGTTCAGAAGCTTGTTCCGGTCTTCCAAAAATTTCAACAGATGTTCGCAGCCCAGTAACGCCTATTTAACTTGGAGATCAGCCGGAGTATCAGGCTGCCTGAAGGGGTGAGCCGAATTAAAGGCTTCAATTTGAAGGCAGCGATCATAAATTTCTTTGAGAAGTAAAAACTGCGAAATGTCGACTTTAAATCTAACGGCGGTTACCATCTGCGGAACTAAAAATAAATCAGCAGCCGTGATTTCATCGCCGAAGCAATACTGTCCTGCGTAAGGTTGAATCGTTTTGGTAAACGCGGTTAGTCCATCAACGATCCAGCGATTCATCCAGTGTTGCTTATTTTCTTCATTCGCACCGTAGGTGTTTTCAAGAAATGCCAAAACTTTTAAATTATGAAGCGGGTGAGTATCGGCGTTTATAATTTCGCAAGCTTGGCGGACTTTGGCTTTTAAAAAGGGATCTGCCGGTAAAAGCGACGGCGAGGTTTTGAAAACTTCGTCGATGTATTCAATAATTGCGAATGATTGCGAAATTAGTTTTCCGTCATGCTCCAGCGTCGGAACTCCGCCCATCGGGTTAAGGCTACGGTAAGCGGCGGAGTTTTGCTCTCCGCCGTTATTCAGCAAATGAATCGGAATATATTCATATTTCAAATTTTTGAAGGCCAACGCAATGCGAACCCGGTAAGAGGTGGAGCTGCGGAAATAATTGTAAAGTTTAAGTTGTGGCATATGTGATTTATATAGCACATAGCGGTTGCTTCAGCCAATGCTGCGCTAGGTCTACTGGTTTTTGCCCCGGATTATTGCTAGGCTTGGTTCACTAAGGAGAGTTTATGAAAAAACTAGTGTCGATCGGGTTATTTTTCATTTCTTTAACAACTTTTGCAAAAGGCAGCCCTACCGCTCCTGATTACTCGATGCCTGCACTTGAAGTGGGTTTAAAATCCAACACAGTCAGCATTCAAAATGCCACCTCGAACACTCAGGTCACCGGATTTCAATTGGGTGTTTCCGGCGTTCTGAACTTTACTGAAAAATTCGGTCTTAAAACCGGTTTGTTTTATACGGAACGTCCTTTTAAATCTGAATTTTCGGGTACACAACGCGATGGAAAAATTACTTATTTCGAAGTCCCGGCTTTTTTGATGTACAAAATTGAAGATTACGCCGGCGTTTACGCGGGTCCATCTATGGGCATCAAGTTGGGCGATGAAGGTTCTCCGGCTTTAACCAGTGTTAAATCAATGGTTGTGCCGCTGACCATCGGTGCGCAATTTAAATTTTTGCCTAATTTTGGACTTAACTTCTTTTTTGAAGCGGCGGGTGCATTGGCAACGGGTGTTGATAACAGCCGTGCCGTTGGTGTTAACCTTATGTTTACTCTGGATTAATAATGAAACTTGCCTCACTGAAGTTACAGAACAAGCCGGACGGCGAATTGGCCGTTGTATCTCAGGACCTGAAAAACTACGTTCATGCTTCTCACATCAGTCCGTCACTTCGTGAGGCCGTTGAAAACTGGTCGCAGGTTGAAAGTCAGCTTAAAAAATTAAGTGAAGACCTGAACGCTGGTAACTGCAAAGAAGCCCACCGGGTTAGTCATGAAAATATTTTTGCGTCAGCGCTTCCGCGCACGTGGCTTTTCGCAGACGGGTCGGCCTTCGTTCATCATATCAAGCTGGTTCGTCAGGCCCGTAAAGCGGCTCTGCCTGAAACTCTCTATACCGTTCCATTGATGTATCAAGCTGAAAGCGGACGCTTTATGGCGCCGACGGATGATATCCTTCAACATGATTTCGCGCACGGGACTGATTTTGAAGCCGAGGTCGGCGTGATTGTTGACAACGTTCCGGCCGGCACTGGCCCTGAACAGGCTTTGCAGCATATTAAACTTTTTGTTCTGATCAACGACGTATCTTTGCGCGGCTTGATTCCGGAAGAGCTGGCTGCCGGGTTCGGATTTTTTCAAAGTAAGCCGAATAGCGCGTTGTCGCCTGTTGCGATCACAGCTGACGAATTAGGTACGGCTTGGAAAGACGGCCGCATTCATTTACCGTTGAACGTTTCTTACAATTCACAGTTTTTCGGGCGCGCCAATGCAGGTGAGATGCAATTTCATTTCGGCCAGTTGATAGCCCATGCAGCCCGTACCCGCGATTTGCCCGCAGGCACACTGATTGGCAGCGGAACTGTGGCTAATGAAAACCCTGAAGTGGGTTCAAGCTGTCTGGCTGAGAAAAGAACTCTTGAACAGATCAATAACGGAGAAATAAAAACTCCGTTTATGAAAGATGGCGATCGTATCGAAATTGAAATGAAAAACGAAGCTGGCCAAAGTCTTTTCGGACGTATCTCGCAACAAGTGCGTAAAGTGACCTAACAGTGCAGAACTTCTTCGTTAAAAAAAACTTCTACGCAGAATCAAAAAAACTACGCCAAGAGTTTGTTCAAAATTTTTCCGAACCTAAGCAAACACACCAAAAACGCTTTGTCTGGGACTTCTGGTATGATCATGATCAGTATAGATTGGTGCGTACGCCGGCCTATCACTATTTTTCACCGCAGAATTATCAGAATTTTCATTCCTACCTTGTGCAATGGGGCCGTGAAATCCTAGGTTGCCACGATATATCGCCCCCATGGCTGAGCTACTATGTCGACGGTTGTTTTCAAAATCTTCATTCAGATGTGCCGCATGGTCCGTGGGCTTTCGTTTACTCGCTGACACCGGATAAAGCTCTATTTAAGGGCGGCGAAACATTTATCTTAAAACCCGAAACTTTAAATTACTGGTCGCACTTTTCGCAAAGTGAAGATTACGAGCGTTCAAGTTATCAGGATATTATTCCGTCTAAGATGAACCAGTTGATTGTTTTTGACCCGCGTTTTCCACATGGGGTAACTGAGGTTAAAGGTACCGTTGACCCGCTTGAAGCC
>JANPAD010000286.1:0-2583 GCA_031429735.1 Bdellovibrio sp.
GAAAATCATAATCCAGGTGATCAAGACCCAGTCGGGCGGCGCCGCAGTCAGGGCCGGAGTATAATCCGCTTCCAGTAGCCCAAGCAGTCGATTGAAGAAGCCAAGTATTAAATCAAATAGAATGTAAAACGGTTTAAGCAAACAGGTTAAAAGCGCAAGCGGAAACAAAACATACTCCAGCACCGGCGCAAAAAATAAATTAAATAAGACCGTGCTTAAACTTGGGGCCTGCATGAACATCAGCAGGGGGTAAAGAAGAATAAAAAACATCAACTGACGAAAAAAAATATTTTTATTTTTTAAAAAATCTGAACCAACCGAGGTGGCAAATGCCGCAAGCCAGCTCATTTGTAAACTCAGCGAAGTCGCCCATGCCGGATTCAGCAGCAGGGTCAGCAGCCCGATCACAAGACTCCGGGTGACGAGCGGCCAAACAATGTTTTTGGAATAAAGGTATTGGTTGAGGCTGAAAGAGACAAGAGCGCGGCAAACAGGCGCATTCAGATCGCAAATAAACGCATATCCGAAAAGACAAGAAAATACGACCAGTCGTGACCACTTAAATTTCTGGGTTAAGAAATGGAGTATTCGCTCGATTAAAATTAAGTGTGCTCCGGAAACAACAAACAAATGAATCAGACCTGATGCTGCGTATGTTTTTGTCGCCGACAAAGTTGTAAAATTTTCTGCGCAAACGAGGGCTTTCAGCTCCGCTTGAAAATTTGAATTGTGCGGAATTTGATCGATGCAAAGTTGATGAGCCGCTGAACTTAAAAACTGAATTTCCGAAACGGCCGAAAAGCGGAATAAACTTACAACGAGAAGTGAAATAATGAGCATTAGAATTAGAATCATACGTTTTTATGCAAAGTGATTGAGCTTACATTTAAGATTCTGTAACAGATTTTTTAGGAAAAACGTCGAATACGTTGAATACCAAGTTATTTCGAATATTTAGGCATGATCAATAGCCGCGCATTCGGCTGAAAGCCTTGATTTTCAGTAGGTCTAAAGGCTAGAAATGCGAGTTTTAAACAATTCATGTGGAAAACCCCGACCGGAGCATTGATTCACGGCATTCAATCAAGTTTAATAAGAGTAAGGGGCCATCATGATGAAACAAAAGTACTTGCTCTTAAATTTAGTCATTTTATTCGGGTCATCGTTCGCAAATGCCGCTGTTTTAGCAAGCGCCGGTCAAAAATCGGCTTCTCGTGCTCAAGGTGATGCTCAACTTTTAGAGGAATTAACCGGCAGAAAAGCCACAGCGAAGGCTTCTGGCGCAGTTTCTAATGCAGCGCCGGTCGTGAAACAAGTACCTTCAAAGCTTCATTTGAATGCAGGTTATCAGGCCTACATCAAGAAAGACTACATTCTAGCGCTCAAGCACTACAACACGGTCTTGGCGAAATATCCGAAGTCTGCTGAAGTTCGTCTGACTTATATGGCGAAAGCAAAGCTTTACAATGAAATGGGTTTAGTCGAACCGGCCGAGAGAAATTATAAACTGGCTGAACGGGTTGCATCTCAAACAATTCAAACAAAATAATTAAAATGACAAAGTTAAGTCTCATTGTTTTGAGTTTATTTTTTGTGATGGCCGCAGAGGGGCAAGAACCACCTCCGCCAGATTCTACTTTAGTCGGAGAAGCTCCGGTCGGTACTGAGCCCGGCGCCCCAGTGGCACCTTTGACTAAACCGAAGGGCCGACAGAAACAAAAAAATAATCTTCAGCCCAATGAGAGCAGTTCGTTTATCGGCGATCCTGACAATGTCGACCCTTTGAATCCGAACCGCGACAACATTAAAGACGACAACGAACCGGTTTTAGACGATATCAAAGATGTACTAAATGCCGATATGGCGAAGAAAACAGAAGCCGCTTCGGGAGATGGCACAGTCACTCCTTCTGACGTATCGACAGGACAGGCTGACGGGTCTAGCGCGGTGGTTGACGGTTCTACTGCTGCTGCTGGCGGTTCCAATTTGACTTCTGATGATCCCGATCTGGATCTGGAAAAAAAGTTTCACAATATTTATCAGCGTTACAATAAAAATCCGACTCCGTCAGATGCTTGGGCTGCTGCCAGCTCAAAACAGACGGCACGTCTTTACGAAGTTCAGAAGGGCGATACTTTATGGAGTATCAGCCAGGTGTTGTTTGGTGATCCTAATTTTTGGCCGAAGCTTTGGGCGATCAACAAACAAGGAATCTTAAATCCGCATTTTATAAATCCTAAAATGAAAATTTATTTCTACGAAGGCGATGAAAGTAATTCGCCGACTCTTTCGATCGGCCAGCAGGAGACGTTTAAATCTGAGAGCCCCGCTATGGGTGATCTTGGCGGAAGCAGCGCTGAAGGTGCGCTTTCTAAAGCACCGCAAGTGAACGATTTACAACCGGTTAACGAGAGCTTACGGGTATCTCGTAAGGTCGACAAACCTCTGCCGATGATTCCCGATTCCTTGCCGGTCGGTCGAAACCGCCGTTTCTACGAAGACAAAACCGCACAGGCTATTCGCCTTGATCTGGCGACAGCGCGTCCGAATATCATTTCGTTTAAAAATAATGTTATTCTATCG
>JANPAD010000287.1:0-2669 GCA_031429735.1 Bdellovibrio sp.
ACTTTTGCAGGTCTTTGGATAAAACAATTTTGAGCGCACCCGTTTCACTCAAATGCGTGTCGATCACGTCAAAACCATTTTTTAAATCGAGCATCAGCATGTCTTTAAAATTATTTTGAGTTTTTGTTTGAACTTGGCGATAGCCCTGTTTTTTACACCAGTCATGCTGTTGCGTAAGCAATTCATAAGCGATTCCTAAACCACGGAATTCAGGAATGACTCCGCCCAACCAGCTATAGAAAGTCCATTGATCAAGCTCGTAACCCAGCTTGAAGGCCACGGGGTTACCATCAATATGCGCCAACTGCAGATAAAACTTTGCATGATTTTTAAAGGTCGAATTAAACCAATTTTCATCCCACTCGCCGAAGCTCGCTTTAATCAGAGGTGCGATTTGCTGAATATTTTCAGCACTGACTTTTTCATGAGCTTGAAACTCAATATTCACTTTTTCAAAACGCGGCACTGATTTGCCGTTTAAATCAATATTTTCAAAAAACATATCCTTCGGACGGACCCACACGCGGCCAGTCGGATTTTCGTAGCGGCATTTATAAAGCACCAGATCTTCAAGAGTTTCACTGTGCTTCACAACGCCTAAATATTTATAGGGCTTGTTTTTATAATGACGGTAGAATTTCATATGAACGCAGTTTGAAGGTGAGCTCATTTGAAGTCAAGAGCACGCGAACTTTAAGCGATTAAGGCCGCTGGAACGTGCTCTAAAACGAATAGGGGCATTTAAACTGGCGCTGCACTCGTCCACGCTTCGTCGAAAAATGAATCCACTTCGTAGCTGTCAATTTCGTCTTTGTCGTCCAGCACTTTGAGGAGCAGCTTGAGCATGTCATCGGTCGTTAATATGCCGGTCACATTATTTTCGTTTCCGACTAAAATGGAACTAATTTTTTTCTTCAGCATAATATCAACAACGTCACGAACATGAGTTCTGTTTTTGACGATTAAAACAGGCGACGTCATAATTGTTTTAATAGATTTTGTCTTATCGCGAGCCTTGCCCACATCATGACTTGAGATAATGCCGGACAACTCGTTTGATATGTTTACAACGGGCAAATGGCGAATATTATTAATCGACATGATCCGTTCGGCCGTCTTGATATCGCGATCCTCAAAAATTGAAATCACATTCGACGACATGACCGCACTTGCTAGATAATTCATACCTGAACTCTCTTTCTCCACACCACATGGAAGCTTTCTCCGCATTCATTGCGGAGGCTGTAAGCACAAGCTACTCAGTCTATTTTGTGATTTTTTTAAGCGCCGGTGAAGTTTTCGCAACACTCCAGCGGCCGCCCCATCCTTTTGAGTTCGGCAACGTCCAATAAAGTATTCTTTGTAGAATGAAAGAAGGTACAATCTTTTTAATGATACCGAACAGAATCGCATCGAACGTAAGCGGCACGCGTAAATAAGACTTAGGCTTCCTTATAATCTTCATAATTTTGTAGGCGATGGTCTCTGATGAATTCCACGAATACCGCATCAGCATTTCGATCATCGGCACCATCGATTTGTAATATTCAGAGTGGGGCCCGGACAACTGAGTGCTCATATGGGCTTTGGGCGTCAGTATGACATTCTTGACGGCCGCTGAATTTATAAACCCAAGCTGCAAGAGATTGACTTTTATGCCGACGGGACGGGCTTCGTACCAAAGAGCTTCAGTCGCACCCTCAAGGGCATGTTTTGAAGCGCTATAAGAGCCCATCGTCGGCATCGCAAGCATTCCCGAAACTGATGAAATATTAATTATATGCCCCGAACGTTGCTCACGCATTAAAGGCAAAACGGACCTGATCAGTGACATCGGTCCGAGATAATTTGTGCGCAGTTGCGTTTGTTCAGATTCGAAATCCATATGCTCAACCACGGCCCGGTAGCAGACGGCTGCATTGTTGACGATCACGTCGACGCGGCCCCATAGGTCCTGAATTTCATGAATGAGCGAATATATATTATCGTCCTTTGTGATATCCAGTTCACGCACCATAAATCTTTCATTTTCGGTAAAGATTCCCTGCAAGGTTAACATTGAGTGTGCCCGGCAAGTAATGACCGCGTTGTAGTCAGGATTCTGGTATAAAATTTTGGCTAGTTCAAATCCAATGCCTGAGGAGCAACCGGTCACAATCACAACCGGATTTTGACAACGCACTTTATTTAAATCGACATTGAAGTTCTCGAAAACAGCTTTACTCATTGAACAACATTCCCCCGATGATTTTTTTGTAGTGACGGATGCTGATCGGCTTAGACATCACATGGGCGTTCGGCAAAATATGACCATATTCATTCAGAATTTCATCTTTATCCGCTACTGAAATGAGAATGGTTTTTGCGTGGCTGTCTTTAACTAACTGAGATGAAATTAATTCAATACCAGTGCCTGAGCCCGCCAGAAATATATCAGTTATAATTAAGTCAAAGTCTTCACGGCGCCTTTTCATTTGCTCTATTATTTTAATTGATTCCTCGTAGCTGACGGCCCAATAAATTTGCGCAGGCATATCTGAAAAGAGTTCGTGCCAAACAGGTTTCAGCGACAGATCGTCTTCGACAATGAGGACTCTTTTGAACTCTTCAGTTTGCATATACACTCCCTGTAACGCCACCTTTAGGACAGAAAGGTGTTTGGACTCCGC
>JANPAD010000288.1:0-2150 GCA_031429735.1 Bdellovibrio sp.
ATTTAAATTTCGTATGACATTCGCTACGGGTGATGGTTCTTGCCAAGTTCAACGTATCTCGGATGGATCAAGTGCCAAGTGGGAGCTTCATAGCGATCGTTTAGAAGAGCTCTTTCATGCGAATAGATTTGGAGCGCCACAAATTTTAACAGAGCTTCCTGATGTAACCCTTCCACCCCTCAATATAGATACAAGTTCATTGGCCGGTCTCTCTAATGTCAACTTAGGGGAAGACGTCGATACCAAAATAAACACCTGCATAACGCGTTGGCGTGACCGTGCCAACATTTGCAAGTCGGGTGCCGATGAAGTTCTGCAGACGTGTGGCGAAAATAGGGCAGCTCCAGCCGGAACAGTTTCACAAGGCGACGGAACTCAGCAGACACTTTTTGAAACGGGTGCTCGACTAAGCGCAACTCAGAGCAATTTGGATCGCCAGATTACATCGTGTACCGAGGGAGCTCGTTTCTGTACAACGTCGTGTAATCCTGATCAAGCTAATCAAATGGTTGCGGACTGCTTGCGAGACGCCCGACAAACTGAAGCCGAGTTGAATACGACGTACCCTGAATTAAGCAGGACACTTCAGTCCGCTAAAACCGAAGTCAGAGACTTATTTAGCGAAGGCAATCAGATTTGTACGGCGCAAGTGCCGAGCCGAAGACTTAATTTAAACAATGTTTTAAACCAAGTCGTTTCGGCCATAAGAGTAGCCGCCGTCGGATCATGCCAAACATCTTCAAGTAACAGTCAAAATTGTAACCAAATTCCGACCATACCTGATTGTCAAAGCAACCCGGGTCTAAACGGATGCAACGTATTTTCTGAGATGAGTAGCTGCGCAGTCGGATCGGTTTACCACAATGCTCCTGCGTGTGCATGTGTTCGCAATCCCGGGAGCTGTGCGCCTCAGGTTGGTAATACCGCAGGCACAACATCATCATTTGGTGGTAATTTAACTGGCGCAAGCTTACCGCAAAGTTCAGGTGGAGCCGTTTCATTCGCCGGCGGCGGCGGTGGCAGCGGCAGCGGTAGTTTTGGTGATCTGAGTAATGGCGGTGGTGGTGGCTCAGCAGCCCCTGCAAACTTTGCCGGTAATCTAAAAGCCGGCGAAATCTCAACGGGTGGCGCTGCAAGCGGCGCATCTGTCGGCGGTGGAGGAAACGGGGCTGCAAGTCCGGCCGGTGCTCCTCAAGCAGCGGCCCCCGTCGCTGAAAAGGGTATTGGAGCTCTATTTAAAGATTTAAAAAATGTTGTCACGAGTGCGTTTGGCGGCGGATCAAATAAAGCTTCGCCGAAGGCGGCAGGCAATGTTGCGGTTAACGCCGACCGATTCAAGCCGCAGATGCAAGGGCAGTTGCGTGGTGGACCGCAACGTCGTGATATCGCTTCAGCTAATGAAAAAACTTTGTTCGAGCTTGTGAATGAGTGCGCGAATGGACTTCGTTGTAAAATGCCCGGCGATAGTTACTTAGTTAATCCTTAGAAGAGATACATAAAAGAAATACTCGGAAAATAATCTGTCACGTCTTTATTGACGGCCAGATTATTTGTAATATCCGTTTTGTAACGCATTTTTCGCGTTGAATATTTTGCGCCCACATGAAGTTGATTTCCCATATGCTCGAGGTATCCGACACCGAACTCAAAACCTTCACCGTTTGTCCATTGCCCCAGTTTTGCGAAGATATCGTAATTAAATGTGCCGTAAAGCCCGGTTTCAGAGTAGTAGCCCACCATCGGTCCGTAGGCCTGGCCTGAATTAGAACCATTCTCATTGCGAGTTTCAATAATATAGCGGCCTCCGAATGAAGGGCCGCTACGCACAAGATACAGCAATTCAAAACTCAACTTATGATTGTAGGTTTGCGCTTGTGCGGAGTCCGTGGCTTGGTAGATCGAGGCATTTAATTGAGCCATGATTGAATACATGCGGGGTGCCAAAGTCGCGTAACTTTGCAAAGACAGTGCTGAAATAAAAATGGCCACAAAAGCAAAACGCATAACGTAATTATAGCGAGTGGAGGGCTTGGTTTGTCTACTTGTTTGTAAGCGAAAAACAGCTCTGTCAAAGTTTCATACACTCAATCCGCGTATATGCGTTTTAAATTGGGTTTGGTTTTGCAATCTAGGTCTTTGATGAAAAAATT
>JANPAD010000289.1:0-3023 GCA_031429735.1 Bdellovibrio sp.
ATCAAATTGATATCCTATTTCCGGTTCACCCGAATCCTCATGTTCGTCATGCCGTTGAACAAATTTTAATACCCGAAAGCAACCCTTGCGTAACGTGGGCCGGGTCTCATGCGAATGTTGAGAGATCGCAGCCGGGCCGTATCTTTTTAATAGAACCCCTTGATTATCCGGCGCTCATCTACGCCATGAAAAAGTGCAGTTTTGTCATGACGGACTCAGGCGGTATCCAAGAAGAAGCGCCGACTTTTAAAAAAGAAATTCTAGTTTTACGCCAAAGTACCGAACGTCCTGAGGGCGTTGCGGCAGGTTTCTCAAAGCTTGTAGGCACAGACTATAAAAGTATCGTCGCTGCAGCGGGTGACGTCTGCAATGTTTCTCCGGCTCGAAGTCAATTTGGTCAGAATCCTTTCGGAGACGGCCATGCTTCCGAGCGTATTATCAGCAGTTTACTTAGAAGCTCGCTTTAATCTGTGTATAAATTAATTCAGGCTTCATGACTTTGAGGCACTGGTTGTCTTCACACGGAGTTTTACGGTGGTTATAGGCGCTGACACAAGGTGAACAAGAATAATGAGCGTACAGAGGAGTCGAATTACCCAATGAGCCGTACAACAGCGGTGTTTCAGGCCCGAAGAAAACGTACGACTTGATGGGTGTGACACTTGAAAAATGGCCCGGACCTGAATCATTGGTAATCAAAATTTTTGATAAATTATAAAGAGTGGTGAGCTCGCTGAACTTCACGTCACCCGCAAAGTTGATACAGCGTTCGTTCTGAACGGCGTCGGCAATCGTTTGAATTTCAGCACGTTCCGTCGGCGCGCCGGTCATCAGGATTAAATAATCAGGATGGCGGTTCAGCACTAGCTTGATCAGTTCAGTGTAATATTCGAGTGGCCATTTGCGCTGGGGTAAGAATTCGCTGGCATTCGGATTAACCAAAAATATTTTTTGATCATCACTTAATTGAGGGTAAAGCGCCCGAATTTTTTTTCGCACTGTTGTTTTAGACTCTTCGCTGACCGGTACCTGACGAATACGGATATCTTCATCAAGGATCGCCTGTTTCAAATAGGGAACCTGCTGTTCTGCTACAAAGGCCGCATCCACAAGAGCGATAAAATTTTTAGCGATATGAATATGCGGGTTGTAGCTGACTTTGCGGTTCAGAAAATCTCCGCGATAAAGGCCTTCGCCATGATAGTTGTGGAATCCAACTTTGATCGGGCTGCGGGTTAAAAATGAAATCAAAGCCGTTGCGCGCGAAAAAAGTTCAAGGTCAATTGTGACGTCAATTCGGTTTTTTTGACACCAGAAAAGTAAGCGGACCGCATCGCCCATGATTTTGAACAAAGACGAATCTTCGATCGTGAAAATATTTTTTTCAGGAACTGACTTCAAAAAATCAAGACTTGCTTTGTTGCGTTTGAAAATAACAAAAAAGATTTCAGCGCCGTGCTTAACTTGGGCGCGTTGAAGGGAAGGGTCGGCTAAAATTGCGCTGCCCATTTCAGACAGTTCGATAAATAGAATTTTTTGAGGTTTGGCACCGGCCATGCGACGTGAAGGAAACAGAAATTTAAGTAGGGTGAGCAAAAAACTCAGCGGGATACCGACTGCATAGTCAATTTTTCGCATTGTTTCGATTTTCATTGGCCCGCCACCTGAGGTTTTGAACTAGATCTTTCTAGTGTTTGATCAATTTCAGTTTGGCGCAATGATAATATAAAAAGTGATGAACGGGTATATCTTTTATCGTGGTTATTTTATCACCAACTTCGCGGATATTTTCGCATTCGATTCGTGCCAGCTGATCGTCTTTTTTCTCGGCTTCAATTAAGATGATGAGATCATAGCCCAGCGGGCTTGTGGGGTTCCAAATATCGAATTGATCAAAACGTTGATCTAATACAAAAACCGGCGATCGCTCATAGGAATAGTAAGTGGCGCGGCTGCCGAGTGACCAGTTCATAACGGCAAGGCCCTTTTGCGGTGCTTTGACAAGGCTCAGTTTTTGTTGAGCCTCGTTGATCAGTTCGGGCCAGCCTATGATGTCATGATAAAGCCCGGCTTCGGCCTTTGCGGGAAGCACTCGAAAAGCAGCTTCAACCAATAGTGTAAGGCTGAACAGGCCTGATACCATGAAAACTGCAGCTAAAGTTTTCACAGCTGAATACTTCTGAAGTGCCATTGCTGTCGCAAGCGGTAGCATCAGCGTAAAGTAAATCAGCATCCAATGAGGCAAAAGAACCTCGCGAATGGCGATCGAAACAAAGAACACCAAAAAAACACCGGCAAAAACGGCCGCAACAAAGTGACGCGAAATCAATTCGCGGTTTTTTAACAACAGCCCGTGCCCCCAGAGTGCCGCAAAGAATGGAAGTATTCCCCAACTGGCGACTTGAATGCCAAGCGAGGTGAAAAATGTTTTAAAATATCCGGTATCAGCGCCGGACACATGATCGGTTTGGTATTTGAAGCTGACAAAATCATTTTTCAAATTCCACAAAAGCACCGGAGAGACAATGACAACAGCCATTAAACTGCCGACCCAAAAGCCCGGCTTGAGCAGTTCACGCCAGCGTCCTTTGACGACAAAAATGATTACAAGTGCGACGACATACAAAATCGCGGTGTACTTAGAAAGACCTGCAAGCCCCAACCATAATCCGAGTGCCAGCCAGTTTATAAGGTTGGAGTTTTCAAGAATGTCTTCAGTTTTCTGCACGATCAGCAACGTGAGGGGCATCAACAGGGTGTCCGGCAACAGGGCCACCGAAAGCGAATTAAACAAGGGAGTCAGGTTAAGCCCCAGCACAGCGGCGGCTGATTGCCCTCGGGTAAAGTTTTTTTTGAGAAGGTAGCGGTAAGCAAGCCAACTGGTTAAAATTGAAAGCAGCATGGCTGGAAGGCGGGCTTGTAGGTTTTCGCTGAGAGGCAGTAAATGAAATAAGGCCTGAACCCAGCCGACCAGCGGTGGGTGATCAAAGTAGCTTAAAGCGAGGTGTTTTCCGTAAAGAACG
>JANPAD010000290.1:0-1655 GCA_031429735.1 Bdellovibrio sp.
GATGGCTAAGAAATTTTCTGTGGTGGGATTTGACATCAATGCAACACGAGTTGAAGAACTTAAAAATGGCATCGATCGAACCCGCGAAGTTGAATCGGCAGAACTGAAGCAATCGCAGCTTAAATACAGCAGCGTCGGTGATGACCTTAAAATGTGTGATTTCTACATTGTCACGGTTCCGACTCCCGTCACCGAAAGCAAACAGCCTGACTTGACTCCGCTGATTAAAGCCTCTGAAACCGTTTCACAATATTTAAAAAAGGGCGATATTGTTGTTTATGAGTCAACAGTTTACCCCGGTTGTACCGAAGAAGTTTGTGTGCCTCTTTTAGAAAAAGGCAGCGGACTTAAATTTAATTCTGACTTCTTCTGCGGCTACAGCCCCGAACGTATTAATCCCGGCGACAAAGAACGAAGCCTGACAAAAATTAAAAAAGTCACCAGCGGTTCGACCCCCGAAACAGCAAAAACTGTAAATGACGTTTACGCGACGGTTATTACAGCAGGAACTTTTCAGGCCTCGAGTATTAAAGTAGCTGAAGCGGCTAAGGTCATTGAAAATTCTCAGCGCGACATCAATATTGCATTTATTAATGAACTTTCGCTGATCTTTAACCGTATGAATCTGGATACACGTGAAGTTTTGGAAGCTGCTTCAACTAAATGGAATTTTTTGAAATTTTACCCGGGCCTTGTCGGCGGCCATTGTATCGGCGTCGATCCGTATTATTTGACATCGAAAGCCGAATCTTTGGGTTATCACCCTGAGGTTATTTTGGCCGGCCGCCGTATCAACGACGGAATGGGCGCCTACGTCGCCAATCAAACCATCAAGCTGATGCTGCGAAAAGGTCTTGAGGTCGCTCAAGCTCCGGTATTGTTGCTGGGTATGACGTTTAAAGAAAATTGTCCGGATGTTCGTAATAGTAAAGTGATTGACGTGTACAACGAATTAATAGAGTTCGGCTGCAGAGTTGATGTCTACGACCCGCACGCGCTTCAAGATGAAGTTCAACATGAATACGGTATCACAACTTCAGATTCATCGGCGTTAACGAATCTGGACAGCTACTCGGCCATTATTATTACCGTAGGTCATAGTGAGTTCAAAGAACTGAATTGGTCAAAACTGAACAGAAAAACAAAAGTCATTTTTGACGTCAAAGGTCTGTTGGCTAAAGAATTAAGTGATGGCCGTTTATGAAAAAAGTATTGGTGACCGGTGCGGCCGGTTTTATTGCTTCGCATGTTTGTAAGCTTTTGGCATCTCAAGGCGTTGAGGTTGTCTCTATTGATAATATGAATGACTACTATGATGTGAAATTAAAAGAGTACCGGTTGAATGAGGTTAAAAACCTGCCCGGAAATACTTTCTATCAACTTGATATCGAAGACTACGCGGGTCTTGAAAACCTGTTCAAACAACATAAATTTGATGTCGTTTTTAATTTAGCGGCCCGCGCAGGTGTTCGTTACAGCATGGAAAACCCCCATGTGTATATGAGTACAAACGCACAGGGCTCATTAAATTTGCTAGATCTGATGAATAAGTACGGCGTGAAGAAATTCGTATTGGCTTCAACGTCGTCTCTCTATGCCGGTCAAAAAATGCCCTTTACGGAAGACTTGGCTGTGAACACGCCGATTTCTCCGTA
>JANPAD010000291.1:0-1510 GCA_031429735.1 Bdellovibrio sp.
TGTCTTCTAAGGCAATAGCCGATTTTTTATAGGCTTCATTCTTAAAAAAACTTCTATAACCCAACATACCGCCGGCGCCAACTAACCTAAGTGTATGTGAATCGCCATCTTCGCTCAATGATTCAAGCTTAACGACGCCACTGCGCACCGAAAACAAACCGAGTGGATTTTCCCCTGTATTAAAGATAATGTCTCCAGCTTTATATCGACAATCGGCCTTCACATGACTGATTTTTTCGGAAACCTCATCCGAAGTCGAACACATAAATCCTTTCGACTTAGACTCGCACTTTTCACAATCCGCCGTGGTATGGGTATGATTTGTTTTCATAAACCTATTTTAAGAAAACAAATCCGGAATGACAAGGCCAATTCCACTAAAAGCCCTCTCTTTAGACGAATTTAACTTCTGCATCAGTATCAATAAATGTTTCCTTGAGCATCATAGTCGCTAGTGAAAACTCTTGATCAGAAAAATGAAACCCAATTTTTGGAAGCTCAACGAATTTAATTTTTTCTTCTTCAACTACCTTTTTAAGTTCTTTCAAGGATTTCTTAAAACTCTGCAGGCGATCGGCATGGGCTAAATGAGTTGAAACTGATTGATGGCCTTTATCATCAAGAACCAAGTGAAAAAACTTTTGCCCTTCTGGCGAGGTCCATGTCCAAAGTTCACCCGTTTTAGGGCTAACGCTATGACAATAGTGGCGATAATCCCGTGCCAGCGAAGGCCAGTTTTCTTTCAGCGATTTTAAATACGGGCTGAGATAGTGCTCGTCTTGTGAAACCTCAATTGCGATATGTTTTTCTGTCATTTAGTGCTCCTTTGTTAGCTTAAGTTAGTGTGTAATTTCTTTTGCTTCTTCGGCCATAATTGCGCCGGCAAACAATGCGGTGTAGGACCAAAATAGAGCTGTGCCCACAATCATCATGAAAATCCCAATCAATTTGCCTGCCGTCATAACCGGGCTGATGTCTCCGTAACCAACGGTCGTCACCGTCGCGACCGCCCACCAAATCGCATCCAACCAAGTCTGAATTTTGGGATTAATCCCTTTTTCAAGGTAAAACAAAAGTGCACTTGAAAAAGCAATGAGGCTGTTGCCAAGCACTGTCAAAACAATAAACACTGGTTGGTGCGCCAACTTCCAAAGTCTCTTTATAAAAAGGTCAATACCTAACTGAAAGTGCAAATCGATCTGTTTTCTCATTAGATCCAATTTAACCCATGTGCAAACGCTAAAATATGACGAAGATCATACTTTTAAAACTATTAAGGTCTAGAGTGATGTTATGGAGGATTACCCGTGAAATACATAATTCTAATACTTTTAGGTGCATTACAATCACAAGCCGAAGTCAAACCCCTCATGCAAAATTTCTACAATCTGACCGAAAAACTACAACCTTTTCTTGTTGATAAAAATGCTTTTATGAAAAGTGAAAACGAAAAAGAGATTGCAGCCGTTTTGACTGAATTTAACCTCAACACAAAAAATCTTAAAAAATC
>JANPAD010000292.1:0-20242 GCA_031429735.1 Bdellovibrio sp.
CCAATGAATTCAGGTAAAAATTCCTTTTCAGGTAAAGTATGAATATAGTGAGCTGCAATTCTGTTTAAGGAATTGATTGTTTCTTCTGATGTATCGTGAAGTGTTCCAATTTGAATATCCTTTTCAGTTATTTCAAAAGCAACTGATTCACTTTGGCTCAGGAGACGGTCAAAAGCAGAATTCATACATCGCTTTTGATACTGGTTTTGGTTACAAGTTAAACTCGCTCTTCGACAGACAATTCACTCTTGGTGGCAGCCTTTTCTTAGAAGCAGATACGTCACAACGTTTCGACAGCTCATATGATGCCGCTTTTTCGCCAAGCGGAACTCAGGACCGTATTCGAGCTTTTAAGTATGGTACGGTTTATAGCGCCGACGTGGCACTCGCTCAAAGCTTAAACCTCAGGGTCAACTACCTACAAAAACTAGGCGGCTATGATGCTCGCTCAACTGAAATTCTGAGTTTAAATTTGGGCTATAAGTTTTAAATACGAATAGAACTGACCCACGACAAATACAAGTAGACTGAGGCTGGATAATCTTTAGACAATTTGTAATTTTTTCGCCTTAACAGAAGCCTGATTTGCTTATTTACGGTTCGTTTCATATAACTGAGTTCGAATCGACTAACTAAATGAGGATTTACTATGAAATATTTTTTACCTGTTGTGGCTTTATTTTTTTCAGTTAATTGTTTTGCGGATTATTTTATTTGTCGTATCACGGTCAACGGTCAGTCGCGCGAAGAATCGGCTGAATATCGTGGCCGTGAAACCAGCGTGACCCTAGCACCCTACATTTGTGCAGGGAAAATGGTTGACCGACTTGTCACAACATCAATCAGTGATAACTACTTCGGTTTGATCGTGCAAAATCAAGGTGATATGTCGTCAACTTCAACATTTACCGATCAAAGTTTTAAAGGCGAGCCACTCGACGAAGTTATTTGTCATTGCGGATTGAATTAAACGTTGAAATCGAAAACGGCCGGCCTTCGACTTTTGGTTAAATCTTTCATGGCGATTGTGCGCGATCCGATGCGCACTTAGTTACATTTTCAAGCTCATTTCTGATCCTCGATTGGCCAGTCCGGTTTCTTAAGAAATCGCGATAACAAGCAGGCAAGAACTCCGAATTCAACCTTTCGTAAGCTCAAATAACCCATTTGAAGACACGCCCTTTTTTCACAGGACGAGACAAACATCCAGTCGGGCTAGCGACAAAAAACTAACTGGACGAGTCAACTTCGTGGCCTGTTTTTTCCTAGACCTCGTTCCCATAATCCATAATTTTGACATACGGACCCAAAACCCTCTGACTCTCGACCAAAGGCGATGTGGCACTCGTGTTGCTTTGTATACCAATGTTACACGTGTATCCAAGTCGAAAGTTGATCAAGGAGGATTACTTGGCTGAAGAAAAAGCACCTCAGGTTGAAGCCGCACCCGCAGCGGGCGCATCTGGGTCAAAGCCTTATTTACTGATTGGTTTAGTTGTTGTGAATATGTTGGTGGTTGGAACTGTGGGTTTCATGATCTGGAAGGGTCGTAAAATTGAAGAAGCCAAGCCGGGTATTGAAAAAGCCATAGAAGGTGAAAATGCAACTCAAGTTGAAGAACACGCAGCCCCTGAAGAGGTAGGTCAAGTTGTTGAACTTGAGACGTTCGTTGTGAATTTAGCGGGCTCAAAAGGCCGCCGTATCCTTAAAGTAAATGTCGGTCTTGAAGTCAAAGGCGGTGAAGTCGCTAATGAAATCAAAAACCGTCAGGCCCAAATCCGCGATTTTATTATCATTATTCTCTCAAGTAAAAGTTATGACGAAGTTTCAGCTAAAGACGGCAAAGAAGCTCTTAAAGGCGAAATTAAGGACAATATTAATTCGTTCCTAAGCAAAGGCAAAATTTCGAACGTCTACTTTACAGAGCTGATCTACAACTAGACCGTTAACAAGGAGCGCTGAGCGTGAATCAAATATTATCACAAAGTGAAGTTGATGCTCTACTTGCTGCTGTTACAGACGGCGATGTATCAACTCAAAATCCGGCTTCAGGTGGCGGTTCGGGCGGTGGTAGCAACGTCAAGAAAATCAACGGATCTGTGTCACAAGAAAAAAACATTATCTCTTACGATTTGACCAGCCAGGATCGTATTATCCGCGGTCGCTTACCGCAGCTTGAAGTAATCTACGAAAAATTCATGCGTTCGTTTCGTGTTTCTTTGTCAGCTTCATTACGTAAAATTGCCTCGATCACATTAACTTCAACCGAGTTTTTAAAATTCGGTGAGTTTATCAATACTTTGCCGATTCCGACCTGCATGAGCGTTCTGCGTTTTAATAACCTTCGCGGTTCGGCCATTTTTGTAATCGAAGCTAAGCTCGCATATGCTTTAGTGGATTCATTCTTCGGTGGAGCTGATCGTCCCTATGCCAAGATGGATGGTAAGGAGTTTACGCCGATCGAACTTCAGATCGTCAAGAAAGTTGTTGAATTAGCGATCAACGATCTTGAAATATCTTGGTCTTCAATCGAAAAAATTGATTGTTCGTTTCAGCGGACTGAAATCAATCCACAGTTCGTGGGGATTGTTCCTCCGACTGACGTTGTTATCGCGACAACTTTTGACGTCGAGCTTGAGCAGGCTTCAGGAACAATCGCGATTGTCATTCCGTATTCAACTATTGAGCCTATCAAGCAGAAATTACAAACAGGTTTCCAGGTTGAGTCCGATCAAACGGATAAAAAACTTTGGACCTCTATTATTAAAGAGCAGCTTCTTGATACACAAGTCGATATCAAAGTGAACCTGGGTGAGACTGAAGTGAAGTTAAAAGACTTGATGAACTTGAAAGTCGGGGATGTCATTCCTTTGACTCAGGACTCTTCGGGCGAGCTGGATATCCAGGTTGAAAACGTTAAAAAATTTAAAGGCTACTATGGCGTTCATCACGGTACAGTGGCTATGCAGATTACGAAACAAACAGAAAAATAGGGAGCAGCAACATGTCTAACGATCCAATGGATAAAATAGCGGACCAGCTCAATGAAATGGGTGGCGGCAATGTCGAGAGCATGATGACGTCAACACGTCAGGGAAATTCGGGCAAAGACCGAAATCTTGATCTCATCTTGGATATTCCTCTTAAAGTTACAGTCGAACTAGGCCGCACGAAAATGCCGGTTAGCGATTTACTTAATTTAACCCAAGGTTCTGTCATCGAATTGGCGAAATTAGCCGGTGAGCCGATGGAAGTTCTGGTGAATGACAAGTTGATTGCCCGCGGTGAAGCCGTGGTGGTCAATGAGAAATTCGGTGTGCGTTTGACGGATATCATCTCGCCATCGGAAAGAATCGAGCAATTAAAATGATGAAGTATGTCTTAGCTTTAATCGTAACAACTTGCTTTTCTGCTTTTGCGGCAGCCACAGCAGCGGATGTTGCAGCTTTGAAAGCGGCGCCTCCGGCGTCGACCATTCAAACTGAAACTATTACAGCACAGGCTATTCCGGCCGGCAGCGAGCAGACACCTTTGGCCCCTGCGCCGGAAGCCAAAGCTAAGTTAGCTGAAAATGAAATCCCTTTGAATTTAGATGCGTCGAAAAAGACGGCTGAAGGCGGCTCGAGCGCAAATAAGGCGCTTGTTTCGATGCTGATCATCGGTGTTTTGCTGGCCGTTTCTTATTTTGGTATGCGCCGGTATAAAACTTCGAACACAATCAATAAATCGAATACTAAAATCAAAGTAATTTCGCAGCATTATTTAGGCCCAAAGAAAAGCTTGGCGATTATTCATGTGGCCGGCGAATCGATCTTGGTGGGCATTACAGAGCAAAATATTTCAATGATTAAATCTTTATCTTTGATTGATGATGAAGTTCCGGAAACTTTACCGAACACATTCGGCCAGACCTTAAATCAAGCGCAGACCGCAGATGAGCCGGGTTCAGGCGCAACCGCAGGTAAACCGATGGCGAACGCCTACGAATTAGATGAAGAATTCTCTTTTGCTAATGTCACTGAAACGGTCAGTAAAAAAATTAAATCTATGCGGAGCATTTCGTGAAGTTTGTGAAGTTATCTGTTGCTCTCAGCGTGTTCTTTTTAGGCTCTTGGGCTTTTGCTCAGGTGACCCTGCCGACCATGAGCATGGGGTTTAAAAGCACGCAGAATCCTGCAGAAGTGGTCAATGCCATTAAGATGGTTTTGGTTTTAACAGTTTTAACTTTGGCACCCGCTATTTTGATTATGATGACGGGCTTTACCCGCATCTTGATCGTGCTTTCATTTCTGCGCCAAGCGATGGGCGTACAGCAGCTTCCACCGAATCAATTATTGGTCGGTTTGTCTTTATTTTTAACCTTTTTTGTTATGCAGCCGGCGTTCATTGAAATTAACCAAAAAGCCGTGCAACCGTATCTTAATGGAAGCCTCGGGCAAGAGCAGGCTCTTGAAAACACGTTAGCTCCTCTCAGAAGATTTATGTTCACGCAGACTCGTGATCAGGATCTGGGCCTATTTGTGAAACTTTCAAAAATTGAGCAGCCGAAAACGCGCGCGGATGTGCCGACGATCGTTTTAGTGCCGGCTTTCATCGTATCTGAACTCAAAACGTCATTCATGATCGGTTTCATGATCTTCTTGCCGTTTTTGATTATCGATATCTTGGCCGCCAGCGTTTTGATGGCCATGGGTATGATGATGGTTCCGCCGATTGTTATTTCGTTGCCGTTTAAAATCATGCTCTTCGTACTTGTGGACGGCTGGACGCTGCTCATCGGTTCGATGGTCAAAAGTTTCGGGTAGGGGCTAGAATATGAATGAAGAAGTCGTCATACAACTCGGGCAGGAAGCCCTTAAAACACTCGCGATGCTTTCGGCGCCGCTTTTACTCAGTACACTGGTGATCGGTTTGATCATCAGTATTTTTCAAGCCCTCACGCAAATTAACGAAAACACTCTGACGTTTGTTCCAAAGATGGTTGTTATCGCTTTAATCCTGATAGGTCTTGGACCATGGATGCTGGACCTCATGAGCTCATACACAATCAATCTGTTTGAAAACATTGCCACCGTCGTGAGGGGCCCGTAGTGATTAATTTTTCGCAATTGAGTGAAATGCAGATTCTTGTTTTCGCATTGATTCTGTTGCGGATGGCTTCTTTTGTGGTTTCAAGTGCGGTTTTCAGTGCGCAAGCCATTCCTGCACCACTTAAAATTTTATTTTCAGTGGTTTTTGCGTTATGTGTGTTTCATCCTATTGCGACCAACGAAGTTTTGGTACGTCTGAAAGAAAATGAATCAAATTTACTTCTATTTGCCGGGCGCGAAGTCTTTATCGGTTTGGTGCTGGGCTTTGTAACCCGCTTCTTCTTTTTTGCCATTTCAATGGCCGGAGAAATCGTTTCAATTTCAATGGGTCTGGGTCAAGCACAGATGTTTAATCCGATGATGGGTTCGATGGGTAACGCCATGGAGCAATTCTATATGGTTATCGCGACGCTTGTATTTTTGTCCTTCAACGGACATCACGTGATGCTGCAGGGTTTGGTTGAAAGTTTTCAAACCGCACCGCTCGCAGTTTTCAGTTTTGAATTCAAGACTTTAGCCGAGTTGGTTTTGAAAGTTCAAGACTACTTTATTTTAGGTATCAAGATTGCAGCTCCAATTTTAATTTCAATGACAGTTGTGCAATTCGCAATTGCGTTGCTCAGCCGGGTTGTGCCGCAGATTAACGTTTTAGTTACGACGGCTTCACTAACAGTGATGTTGGGCTTTGTGATTATGTTTATCAGTCTGCCTCTACTCGTGATGCAAATGAGCGGCATGATGATGATTTCTTTGGATGACCTATTTAAACTATTAAGGGCGATATAAAGAATGTCTGAAGATCAGGGCGAAAAGACAGAGCAAGCAACGGACGCGCGGCGCGAAGAGTTCAGAAAGCGTGGGCAAGTGCCCATGACTCGCGAACTCAGCACGGCGATCTTCTTTTTGGTGGCAGCGGCAACGTTGTACACGGCTTCGCGCTATTTTTTGACTAACGTAACTGATCTTTTTTATCATAATTTCGGTCCTGATTTAATGTACACAGTTAAAGAAGGAAAGCTGACCGAGGCATTAGGTTTTGTCGGCTACAAATTGGTTTTATTGGTCGGTCCTATATTTTTAGCGGCGATGGTCGTCGGTGTGGCTTCACAGGTACTGCAAACAGGCTTCTTACAAGTCGAAGATGCCCTGACGCCGAACTTTAACAAAATGAATCCTCTGAATGCCTTGGGTCGTATTTTCTCAATGAAGGGTGTTGCCGAACTTGCGAAATCACTTTTAAAATTAGGTGCGATAGGCTGCGTGCTTTACTTCTTGCTGAAAAGTGAAATTACGAAAATTCCGTATTTGTCTTCATTAAGCATCGAACAATTGCTGACTTATTTGGGTATGATCGTTTTTAAACTATTAACGACAGTCGGTATGTTCATGTTGGTTTTATCGGTCGCAGACTATTTCTTTCAGCGCTGGCAACTTGAAAAAGAAATGATGATGAGCAAGCAAGAAATCAAAGAAGAACATAAATCCCGCGAGGGTGACCCTTTAATTAAAGCCCGTATCCGTAAAGTGCAGCGCGAAGTGGCTACACGTAAAATGATGAGTGAAATTCCGAAGGCGGACGTCGTGATAACCAATCCGACCCATATTGCTTGTGTCATGAAGTACAGTGATAAACTGCCCGCTCCGCAGTTGGTCGCAATGGGTGCTGACTTCATGGCCGAAAAAATTAAGCAAATTGCACGCGATCATAATATTCCGATCGTTGAAAACAAGCCACTGGCCCGCACGATTTTTAAGACTATGAAAGTGGGCCAAGTTATTCCACGAGAGCTTTTTGTAGCTGTCGCCGAAGTTCTGTCTTACGTTTACAAATTGCGCCGTAAAAAAAGAAAAACAACCTCTACTGTACAGCCTGAGCGAGGATTATAAGAATGGATTCACTGTTTACGTTTGCCAAACGATTTGAAAAATACACGAAGAATACCGATCTATTTATCGCGTTCGGTGTTTTGGCTATTATCGGTGTCATGATTATACCGCTTCCGGCTTTCATGCTGGATATCTCTCTGACTTTTTCGTTAGCTTTAAGTCTTTTAATTTTACTAACTTCGATCTACGTGACTCGTACTCTTGATTTCACCTCGTTCCCGTCGTTACTCTTAATGACGACACTATTCAGGCTAGCGCTTAATGTGGCGACAACTCGTCTGATTTTATCGCACGGTCACGAAGGCCCGCATGCCGCCGGTGGCGTTATTCAAGCCTTCGCTAATGTGATTGTCGGTAATAACTATGTTATTGGTTTCATTGTTTTCGCGATTTTAGTTGTTATCAATTTCGTGGTCATCACGAAAGGTTCCGGCCGCGTGGCCGAAGTTGCTGCACGCTTCACATTAGACGCGATGCCGGGTAAGCAAATGTCGATCGATGCCGAACTCAACGCCGGTGTGATCAACGAAACCGAAGCTCGCAAGCGCCGTAAAGAGATCGAAATGGAAGCCGATTTTTACGGAGCCATGGACGGTGCCAGTAAGTTCGTTCGCGGAGATGCTATTGCCGGTATCATCATTACAGTCATTAATATCGTCGGCGGTCTTATGATCGGGGTTCTGCAAAAGAATTTAGATCTGACCACAGCTGCTAAATACTACACGATGCTAACCATCGGTGATGGTCTTTTGGCGCAAATTCCGGCGCTGATCATCTCAACCGCGGCCGGTATTATCGTAACCCGTAGCAACTCCGGCGAAAACATGGGTACAGAGGTCACAAGCCAACTTTTTGTGAACCCTCGTGCGATCTATATTACAGCGGGTGTTTTGGCGACTCTTGCCTTAATTCCGGGTCTTCCAACTGTTCCATTTTTAACTATGGCCGGAATGCTGGGCGGTTTTTCTTGGATTATCAGTCAGTACAAAAAAGAAGCCGTCGATAACATCAAGAAAAAAGCTGAAGCCGAGTTAACGGCACCAAAAAAGGAAAGCGTCGAAAGCATGCTTCCGCTGGATATGGTTGAACTTGAAGTGGGCTATGGTCTAATCAATGTTGTCGATTCAACTAAATCGGGTGATCTGCTTGAGCGTATTGCTTCAATTCGCAAACAGTTCGCTCTTGATCTGGGCATTGTTGTCCCGAGCATTCATATCCGTGACAATCTTCAATTGGCTCCCGGTGAATATCGACTGATGATTAAAGGCAATAAAATCGGCGGCGGTACTTTGAGGCCCGATGCGCTATTGGCCATGGACCCGGGACAAGTTTCAGGAAAGATAGATGGTATTCCTACAAAAGAACCTGCTTTCGGTTTAGATGCCCTTTGGATTTCGCAGGGCTTACGTGAAAAAGCCGAACTAGTCGGTTACACAGTGGTTGATTTGCCGACAGTGATGGCCACCCACATTACTGAAATGATTCGTACGCATGCCCATGAACTTTTAGGTCGCCAGGAAGCTTCGCAATTGATTGAAAATTTCAAAAAAACGAATCCGAAAGTGGTCGAAGACCTTATTCCGGATGCGCTTACGTTGGGCGGCGTAGTCAAAGTTTTACAAAACTTGCTGCGTGAACAGGTTTCAATCCGTGACTTGCTGACAATCTTTGAAACGCTGGCTGATGAAGCTGGACGCACGAAAGACTTAGATTTGTTAACTGAAGCGACTCGTAAGCAGTTATCGCGTTCAATCACCGCAAAATACTCAGGTGAAGAGGGCGCTGTCAGCGTCATGACTTTTGATTCGCGTTTAGAAGAACTTGTGGCTAATGCACTCTTGCAAACCGAACAAGGTGTGCAATTGGTTATGGACCCACAGTCGGCATCAAAAATGATTTCAAATATCGCTCAGCAAATTGAAAATCATCCTGAAATTGCGTCGCAGCCCATCTTGCTCACAAGCCCGACGGTGCGACGTCATATCTTTAAATTGGTTTCGCGGTTTATTCCACAATTGATTGTTCTGTCACATAGTGAAATTACGGCCGAAGTTAAAGTTCAGTCAGTCGCAAGTGTTGGTTTAAGCTAAATTTAGATTTTGTTTTTGAATAATTTTGTAAGAAGGTGTCTATATGCAAGTAAAGAAGTTTGAAGCCCGAAGTATGAAAGATGCACTCGAGATGATTAAAACTCAGCTCGGCCCCGATGCGATTATTCTTTCGGCGAAAGAAATCAACAAAGGTTTCGGCTTAGGTGGCGAAAAAAGCATCGAAGTAACTGCAGCGTATTCAGAAACAACTCTGCAAAACAAAAAATATGCAGAATCAAAAATGCCTCAAGTCACCAAAGATAAATTTCAGCGCATCAGCGCCAAAGACCAAAAAGAAGTCATGCGTAAGGTGATCGAAACACAAATTGCCAAAATGAACGCAGCGCAGCCGCGAACAACCGGCATTTCAACGGGCTCACAAACAGTGGCGGTCAAAACATCGACGACCGGTTCAATCGGCACGGCCGGCGGACACCGCGCCACGCAAAAACGTTATATTGATATCGACAATGATGAAGTGAACGCATCAACAGCTGAAACGGTTCAGGCTTCACAACGCCCTATGACGGACGTAGCGAAAAAAGCCTGGAACGATATGGAAGTTAACTCGCTTAAGCGCGAGATCGAAACTTTGAAACATGTGATGACTCAGTTTCAGAATGTTCCCCAAAGCTTCGTGCAGGCTCATCCGGGCGCTGATTTAGGCGTGCATTACCAAATGAGCCCGCATTTCCAAAAGCTTACTGCTGCCGGGTTGTTGCCTGATATCGCAGCCGGTATTATTCAAAATTGTCAAAAAAGTTTAAGCCAAAATCAACAACAGAACCGTGCGACAGTTGAAAGTTCAATGGCGAAACACATTCTTGATACGATCACGGTAACACACGATTCAAGCGAGCAGTTTCACTTGTTCGTAGGTCCTTCAGGCTCGGGCAAATCGGCTTCACTTATTAAAATGGCAAGCGAAATGATTTTAAAACAGCAAAAACGTATTGCAATTATCTCAACCGATAATTCAAAAGTGGGCGGCGCTGAACAGATGAAGATTTTTGCACAAATTCTGAATGTTCCGTTTCTTTCTGTTCGCTCACAGCAGGATTGGTCACATGTGATTCCGCATTTAGATCAGTTAGATCATGTCTTAGTCGACTTTTCGGGTTTGAATTTGCGTCAAGCTGAAGAAGTCACCTTCATGAAACGTATGTCACCGCCGGTGTATAGATCATTGAGAACGCACTTGGTTCTTTCAAGCCTTTCAAAAGACACAGATCTACTTGAGTGCGCGAAACGCTACGAAAGCTTCGGCTATCACGACGTGATTTTCACTGGCCTTGATGAGGCCAGTCAGCACGGAAATATTTATAACTTTGCAATAAAAACGCAAGCTCCGCTATGCGCTTTCGGAATCGGCTCGAAAGTGCCCGAAGATTTCGAATGGGCCACTGGCGAAAGAGTCGTTGATTTGATTCTTAAAATTACGCAAGCCAAAAGACAGGAAGTCACAGCATGAAAATTTTGAGTGTAACATCAGGCAAGGGTGGCGTTGGAAAAACGTCGGTCGCTTGTAATTTAGCCTATGCTTTATCAAAACAGGGTAAGAAAGTTTTGATTTTCGACGGCGACTTGGGTATGGCCAATGTTGATATTTTCTTCGGCGTGCATCCTCAGCGCACGCTGCAGGATTTAATAGAAGGCGCGCCTCTTCGAGAGTGTCTCACGAATGTAGCTCAGAACATTGACTTGATTGCGGGCGGCAGCGGACTGTATCAACTGGGTCAGTTGAATGCTTTTCAACGTCGCGAGATTCTGAACAGTATCGGAGAACTGAACTACGCCTATGATTACCTGATTATCGATACTGCTCCGGGACTGCATGACCATGTTTTGCACCTGAATTCAGTGGCCGATGAATGCCTTGTGGTGCTGACGCCAGACCCGTCAAGCTTTACCGATGCCTATGCACTGGTGAAAGTGCTTCATCAAAAATATAAATCTCAGAAATTTTCAATCGTTTGTAATCAGGTCACCGACGAAAAAGCTGGTGCCCAACTTTATTTACGTTTTTCGGATGTGGTTCAACAATTCTTACCGGTACGTCTTAATTATAAAAAGACAGTTCCCTTCGATGCGCAACTCCGTCTGTCAAACCAATTACAGCGTCTCATTTTAAGACAGGACCCAAAGTCAGCTTCATCGCTGGCCATTACAGGTCTGGCGACCGAAATTGCGAATCAAAGCTCTGGTGCGGCCCAGGAACATGATTTTGCTCAAACGCTGGATCGATTTTTTAGACCAGCCTCAGGTCATGCTTAAACGGATTGGACTTTTGGTACTCAGACTTATCGGATACGATGAATGGATAGGGGTTAATAATGTCTAAAGTGAATCTTCTGAAAAAATATAAAGAAGAGCCCAAAAAGAATGTAAAGCGTAATCAAAAAGAAGAGCTCATTAAAGAGTATGCTCCTCTTATTAAATTCGTTGCTCAAAAAATTGCGGTGCGTTTGCCGCCGAATATCGAACTCGATGACCTTATTTCTGCAGGTTCAATCGGTTTGATGGATGCCATTGATAAATGGGATCCGAACCGTGACAATAAATTTAAAACCTATGCTGAATTCCGTATACGTGGTGCGATTCTTGATGAATTGCGCGCGCAAGACTGGGTTCCACGTTCTGTTCGTGATAAATCAAAAGCGTTAGATCGTACGATCGCCGCTTTAGAAAACGAAATCGGCCGCACGCCGACGGAAGAAGAAATTTCGTCCCGCTTGAATATGCCAATGGGAGAATTTCATGATCTGGTGAACCAAGTTCGCCCGGTCAGTTTGCTTTCAATTGATGATCAACCGACCTTCAGTGATTCAGATAAAAAATCGATTGCGAACCTTCTTGAAGGAGCAAAATCGGGTAGTCCGTTTAATCAACTCAATATAAAGGTTGTTAAAGATGTCGTGGCAAAAGCTATTGAAGAGCTGCCTGAACGTCAACGTCTTGTGCTTTCGTTGTACTACTTTGAAGATCTCAACTTGAAAGAAATCGGACAGGTTCTCAATGTAACCGAGTCACGCGTTTCACAACTCCATGCACAGGCCGTTATACGTTTACGCGCCAAACTCACAGCCACAATAGAGGCCGGTGAGTTGGAAGCGATCTAGTCCCCAATGGAAAGCTTAGACAGTCGCCTCAAAAGAATCGAACAGCGACTGTCGAGCATCGAAAAGTTTATTGCCGAAAACGTTGGTACTTCACGTAACAAAGATATGTCCATCCGTCTGGGACGGGTTTCAGAGCCGGTTGAAGTTTCATCTGAGTACCGTTACAGTTATGCTTCTGATATCGACCCGGCTTTGCTGATTAAGCAGCCGATTCATCAGGTCGACAACAGTCTTTTCAATCAAAAAAAATCGGGGCATTTAAATGAAGATACGCTGGTGACAGCGGTTTCAGGATTGATTTTGATTTTGGGTTTATTCTTTCTAGGTCGCTTCATGATTGATGCTGGTTGGCTTACGGCGACCTCCCAAGTTGCATTCGGAGTCGTGCTAGGTTTAGGTTTAATTGTGGCAGGCTATACTTTGCGGCAGACTTCGCTTGTCGGTATGCAGTACTTACCTGTTGTCGGTCTCGTGCTTTTGTACGTTTGTGTTTTCGGAGCAACAAATTTTTATTCAATTATGCCGAAAAACGCAGGATTGGCTGGGGTATTGATTGTCTCGTGGATCGCCCTCTTTGTGCATCGTGAGTTTTCTTTGGATATCTATCAAATTTTAGCTGTGGTGGGCGCCTATGTGGTGCCGCTTTATATCAGTTTTGATTCTGAACTGGTTTACGCGAATTTTTATTATATTTTGGCTTCCCTGAGCTTTATGATTATGGCCGTCAGCATGCGTTTAACCACCGTCGCCATTTTAGGCGCCTACTTGTCCATCGCCGTTTGCGGTATTACAGACTATTATGACAACGATATCATGAACCGCGTACTTTTCACGCTCGGACATTTCGTTATTTATGCATCAGGATACCTTTTGATGGCGGTTCGCTCAGAAGAAGAGTTGAGTCGACTGTACACCTACTTGTTTTTTCCGTTCGTTTTGTTGTTTTATATATTCGAATTTTATTACCTCGGCCAAATCTCACATAAAACTCAGCAAATCTTTAGTTTACTGACAGGGTTTTCGTTCATCGGCTGTTTCATGTTAGTTAAAATGCTGGCGGCAAAAAAGCCGGTGCAATTGACACTGACTTTTTTGCTGATGTCATCGGTCGCCGTTTTCTCACACGCTATTTTCTATAACATGTTGCCCGAAAAAATAAGACCTCTGAGCTTGATTATTGCGGGTGTGGCCCTATTTAAAGTCGTCTCAAGCCTTTTCGAAAATAACCGGATGCTGTCAAGAGCGCTGACCTATTTTTTCCTGTTATTAGTGTCGGTGAGCGGTTTTGAAGTTATCTTGGCCCAGTTTAATTTGCAGAATATGTTCAATTACCTTAATGCGGTCATCTACGCGGGCGTACTATTTTACGTGGCATTTTTCGAAAGTCATTTGGCCGAAGTTAAGATCAACGGGCGTATTGTAGCCGGCATGGCGCATGTCTTTGTTTTGACAAGTCTGTATAGTGCATTAAATCTAAGATCGTTCCCGGTGATTGTTGGTGCGCTCGGAGCCTACACCCTTTTAGCTGTCGCTATATTTTATTTCCAAACGCAAAAAGCTAAAGGCGCTGTTGAACCTGTTGTTACATCAAACTTGTCCAACGTAACTGATATTTCATCTAAGCCTGAGCAAACATAGCTTCTTTAATTTTTTTCATAAGTCGGGCTTCAGTCTGGCGGACCGCTTCGCGCGTAATGCCGTACTTGTCTCCGATTTCCTGAAGTGTCAATGGTTCGTCACTGAGAATCCGTTCTTCAAGTAGGATTTTCTCTTTGTCGGTTAACTGCGAGCGCAATTGATCAATGGCACTCATGAGTAACGTTAATTGCTCATCCAGCGCCATCTGTTCATCGAGTGGCAGGCTGCCATCTTCTTTTCGAAGTAAGGCAGAAAGTGGAGTTGAGGCTTCGTTATCGCCGCTGGGCTTATCAAGACTGACATCGCGAGAACTCAGGCGCTTGGCCATTTCGCTGATTTCATCCTCAGGTATACCGAGTTTACTTGAAAGTAGCGCCACGTTTTCCGGTGACGACATTTTTTCAAGTTCTTGTTTTTGACGTTGCAGTTGATAAAACAGTTTGCGTTGGTTGGCCGTTGTTCCGATTCGCACCATCGAAAACTGACGCATCAGATACTCTTGGATATAGCCGCGGATCCACCAGACGGCGTAGGTAATCAGACGGTTGCCTTTGTAGGGATTAAACTCTTTAACCGCATGCATAAGGCCAACGTTGCCCTCTTGAATGACGTCAATTAGCCGCGAAGAAAACTTGGCGTATTCGGCAGCCACTTTCACAACAAAACGCAGATTTGATTTCACCAGGGTCTGAGCAATTTGTGGATCTTTTGTTTCGTAATATTTTTTAGCCAGCTCTTGTTCTTGTTCTCTGGTCAAAAGTGGGTATTTGCGCACTTCGCTGAGATAAATCGCTAAGGCATCATGACCGGTGGTCAGTCCGCGTTCGGCGGTGCTGGGCACAACAGCGGGTTCATCAGCGGCGGTCGTTGATTCGTGAATGTCTTCGAATTCAGAGCCTTCATCTGCATCTTGTTCATCAGATGCGGGCTCATGGTCAACGATTTCGGCATCAACTTTTCTGACGTCGTCATCTTTGACTCTTTTGGTTTTCTTTTTTTGAGGAGCTTTAGTCTTCGCCATGCCTCAGACAATATAGTCTAAATTAAAGAATTTTTTTAAGATTTTTTTCGAGAATTTCTTTAATTTTACCCTTAAACAGGGCTAAAGCCAGAGGCACTTCGACTTCAATGGCAATGACGCTGGATTTAGCATCCTTATTTTGAATCGTCATTTTAGCTTCAAACTGGCTGCCTTTGATTTGACACTTTTTACTCGGGTCGTCGAAAACGCAAGACACTTTAGGGTCGAACTTCTTAAAGTCATTTTCACCCTCTAACATCTTTTTGATTTTAGAGTAGGTCGTTGCTGAATCTAAGGGCGCCGGTAAGTCAAATTTAAGTTTTGCCATGCGTTTATGGTAGGGTGAGTCTATAAATCTGTCCACCAAAACCACAGCAAAAACTTATGGACCCCATAAAAAGATGGCTTTTGACTGGGCCAGAATGTTTTGCGAACATATTTGCTATGAAATTTGTAAGAGAGCTCAAAAGAACTGACTACTGTGGAAAATTAAATGTGACTCACGTCGGACAAAAAGTTGTCCTGATGGGCTGGGTCGACGTCCGACGCGATCACGGAAGCCTCGTGTTTATCGATATGCGTGACCGCGAAGGCCTGGTTCAAGTTGTTCTTGATCCAAACAAAGCCGATACATCTGCGGCCAAAGATTTTCGTTCTGAATACGTGGTGGCCATCGAAGGTGTCGTACGCGCGCGTCCGGACGGAATGAAAAATGCGAAATTGAAAACCGGCGAAGTCGAAGTTGAAGCTATTCGTTGCGAAATTTTAAATACTGCAGCAACTTTGCCGTTTCAACCAGACGATAACAACGTGAACGAAATGTTGCGCTTGAAGTATCGGTACTTAGATCTTCGCTCGCCACGTTTACAGCACAACATGATTATGCGCCATAATGTGGCTCGCATCGTGCGTAATTTCTTATCTGAAAATGGTTTCCTTGAAATCGAAACTCCGATTTTATTTAAATCAACTCCCGAAGGCGCGCGTGACTACTTGGTTCCTTCACGTGTGAACCCGGGTAATTTCTATGCGTTGCCGCAGTCGCCGCAAATCTTAAAACAGCTTTTGATGGTATCAGGTTACGACCGTTACTTTCAAATCGCCCGCTGCTTCCGTGACGAAGACTTGCGTGCGGACCGTCAGCCTGAATTCTCACAGATCGACATGGAAATGTCTTTCGTCGACGTTGAAGACGTTATTGATTTGAATGAACGTATGCTTCGTACCATCTGGAAAGAAGTCAAAGGCATCGATGTCGGCCAAGTGCCGCGCATGACTTACTTCGAAGCGATGGATAAATACGGTTCGGATAAGCCCGACACACGCTTCGGTATGGAAGTTACCGATTTATCGGACGTAGCCCAGGCTTCAGGTTTTAAAGTTTTTGACGATGCTTTAGGTCGCAGTGGTATTGTTCGCGGCATTTGTGTGCCGACGGGCCAAAGTTTCTCGCGCGGTCAGTTTGATAAACTGACAGATCTGGCGAAGAGAAACGGGGCCAAGGGGATCGTTTGGCTCAAGCAAGAAGCAGACGGCACAATTGCATCGCCGGCATCTAAATTTATTTCTCAGGAGAAGCTTCATTCCATGTTTAAAAAACTGGGTTGTACGGCCGCTGACTGTGGCCTTATTGTCGCTGACGATTATGACCCTGCTTGCCAGGCTTTGTCTGCGCTTCGCCTCCATTTAGGTCGCGAGTTGAAATTGATCGACCTGAACAAGTACAATTTCTTGTGGGTCGTGGACTTTCCGTTACTTGAGTACTCGCCAGATGACAAACGTTGGGTGTCTCGTCACCATCCGTTCACGTCGCCTGCAGATGAGTTCTTCGACGACATGATCGCGAACAACGAAAAAGCGTATCCTAAAATGTTGGCTAAAGCTTACGACCTTGTTTGTAACGGTTACGAAATGGGTGGCGGATCCATCCGTATCTACCGTAACGAAATCCAACAGGCGATTTTCCGTTTGTTAGGGCTTTCAGAAAAAGAAGCGCAAACCAAGTTCGGCTTCTTCTTAGATGCTTTGAAATACGGTACACCTCCGCATGGTGGTATTGCCTGGGGTATGGACCGTTTGGTGATGTTGCTCACGCAAACAGATGCTATTCGCGAAGTTATCGCCTTCCCTAAAACGGCTAAAGCTTCATGTTTGATGAGCGATTGCCCGAGCGAAGTGAACCGTGATCAGTTGGCTGAAGTCGGTGTGCGCCTCAGTGCGCAGGCTGAAAAGGCTTTAGAAGAGAAAAAAGACGTTCACGGGTGATAAAAGACTTTATTCGTAATTAAAAGGGAGCCGTAGAAATACCACACCCTTTTTCGCGTATAAAAAGTGCCTGTCAAAAGTGTGGACAGTATTAAAATTGAAGTGAATAGTTTAATGTACAGCTTAATTCTAAAAAGGTTGTGATATGAAGCGAGCGCTCTTTATTTTATCAGTGATGGTGTTAACAAATTCAGCCTATGCATCGAACAAATGTTTTAAACAAGCCACTCAGGTTGCTGAGGGCTTTGTCGTAGCCGGAACATCTCTTAAGCAGGTTAAATTTGAGCCTAATAAAGATACCAGTATCGAAAAATATGTGGCGACAATTCAGAGTAATACTCAAGCCCATGTCGTGGGCCAAGTCGTTATTATTTTGTCATCGGTTGATTGCAGCGAGAAGATTTCATTTCCTTCGTTTTAATTTCAATTGCTAAAGCTTTTGGTCACATAAATTAAGTTAATGATATGCAAAGCGTATTCTAACACCTTGCATATCATAACTAGCTCAGATTAATGGTCTTTAAATACAAATAGTGACTAACTAAAATGAATATTTTTAGTTCATTTTCAAACAGTATGGCTTAACCCATTCTGGTTCATTAATACCTTTAGCCATTTCAGTAGAAACCACCATGCAACCAGTATAATCATTGTGGCTATATTGATTAACTTTAACCAGAATTTTGGGTGCGTACACACAGTTTGGAAATGGAATGTATGGAACTATTCTTGCGACTTCGAATGTAAATAGATCACTTCCATCAATGTCAATTGTACTAGAAATATTTTGCGTTTTGTAAAGTGCAGATTCCGGTGAGGTGGCGTTATAAACCCCACTTGTCTTTGCAATGCCGTCAGCAGCGAATATAATATCTTGGTTTAATTTATTGACGTCGCATGCGATACTCTTTGCAAATGCATTATAAGTTAAAAAAATAGTTAATAAAGTAATGAGTTTGTTCATAAAAAATTCCTTTTGAAAGTCATGTTTAAAAGTTAATTTCAATTATATTTTTAAATTTAGCGTTCAGTGATTGCAGTACTAACCAATCAAAACTTGAGTAAGTCCAAGACTGTTTTGGGCTGCCCTTTTTCTTTTGCCAGGCTATACGCAGTATGACCTTGGCTGCTGACGACATCTTTTTTTGCCCCTGCTTGGAGTGTCCTGCTAATCAATTGCGGTGAAACACCTGTGGTGTACGCCAAGTTCATGAGCACTGTCCAGTTGCCAGAATCTGCAATACCTGCATCAGCTCCACTATCAAGCAAAAACATGGCAATTGACTCAGCCACTGCCCAGTCTCGGGTAGATGAAGTGGCGTTATATAGAGGTGTGCGTTGATATTTGTTCTCGTGATTTATGTCGGCACCCGCATTAACAAGAGTCTTTACTGTTTTCAAATTTTTAGATTCTACAGCAAGTTGAAGTGAGGTATCATCAAAATCCTTCTCAATAATATTTGCATCCGCTCCAGAGCTCAAAAGTACGCTTGCAGCCAAATCAGTGTTATCCCGTGCTGCATACATAAGCGGCGTGTATCCCTCAAGTCTAATCGGGCCATAAAGTCCATTAGTAAGACTTTGAGCATTCACATCAGACCCTAAACTGATTAAATATTTTATAACATCGATATTTCCAGATTTTGCGGCGTACATCAGTGCGGTTAGGCCATCGCTATCTCGATCTGTCATTGAAGCGCCCGATTGGTTGACTAAGGCACGAACAACTGAGACATCATTGCCACTTGCAGCCCACATAACTTCAGTTCCTTTTGAAAGCTTTCCACCTTGCGAATGTATAAACTGGATTGTCGGCATGTCTCCGTAGCGAAGCGCGGTTTTGTATAACGAAGTGTTGTAATAATAGTTGTCCGAATTAACATTCGGAGAGCCCGCACGATGATACAGGTCTTTAAACACATCTAGTTTTTTAACGACTATTGCCGCCTGAACTAGTGTTTGGCAAAGTTCATTTTTAGCGCTCATTGAAATGGGATTAGCCGAGAGATATTGGTCGATTTGCGGCGCCCCTTGTGCCGGATCAGTTAAAATCTTAAAGGCCTCAGCAATCACGGGCACTGGTTTATTGCATGGAGTTGATGACGTGCTTGGAGGTGATACGGCAGGTTTAACTGCCAGCTTCTTCACAACGGTATCGACAAGAAATCCTGAGAGTTGATTGGATATGGTATATGTTGAAACATCTTCAAGCGGATTCTCAACATGTGCGAGACCTGCAAGTTCATGATGAACCAGAATATATTGATCTGATTCACTCATTCGAGTTTTATCCATAAATACGTTGTAATCACATTGAATTAGATTTTGACTGCTATCAAAACGGCAAATTTTGGCAGTGCCATTGACTTGTATTGGATAGCCTGCATCGCCTGGTTTTACACAAACAACTTTGGAGTTTTGAACAGCGGTTAACATGTTTTGTGCATAGGTTTGTGCCGTCAAGCCCGCGGGTAACTTAAGACTTTGATAACCGCCATTTGTAATCCAAGAACCAATATCAGATCTGATCGACTGGATACGATCTTCACAAAGATCGCCGCCGCCAGTTGATCCACCACCGTCTACGGAGCCGAACGTAACTGCAGGCGCAAAAACGGCGGCAATCAGTAATGTTCTTAGACAGTTTGACAGGTTCTTGAGGGGTCTGGTTTTCATAAAAAGCTCCTTGTTTTAGTTAATCAATTTGTATGCCTTGCGCATGGCGTTAATATAAGTCGCTTAAGGTGTAAAAAATAGATGAAAATTTTAATTTATTAACTAAATAAATTAGATATACTAACTATATGGATGAACTCTTTAAATGCCGTAACTATCGAGAATTTTTAAGAATTTCGTTTCCTGGGGCTGGGGCCATGCGGGGTCGAAGGCTCGCATTGGCCAAAAAACTGGGGTGTCAAACGAGTTGGTCGCTGCTTTTTCACGGTGGTAGATGCACATCAAAAATTCAGTTTCTTGCGGGCTCATTTTAAGAAATTCGGCGGTGGCGTAAATCATGTCTTCGTTCATGTGGGACCGGTCCGTTAAAACCAACGACACAAAACTGGTCTGGCACCCTAGTTTTTTAGCCAAAGCGAGCCTTCGGCCCCGCATAGCCCCAGCCCCAGGAAACGA
>JANPAD010000293.1:0-3231 GCA_031429735.1 Bdellovibrio sp.
GAGTTTCACAAGAATTAGACGGAAGTCGAGTGGAGTTCGCAGAGTGAGGCGTTTGACTAAAAGCGGCACCAAGGTGACAATGAAATGTAAATGAAAAGACGCACGTGGGGAATTACAGATAAAGGCTTAAAGCGCGAGGGAAACCAAGACTCTTATTTGGTGGAAGATCGTCTTGGTTTGTATATTGTTGCTGATGGCGTTGGTGGTCACTTTGGCGGTGAGGTTGCCTCGGCTCTGGCTGTTGAAACCGTCCGTGAAGTTGTGAATCATCCGCGTGCGACAGAATTTAGACCTCGTGATGTTTTGGCGCAGGCCTACGAAGAAGCGAGTCACCGTATTTTTGACCGAGCTACTCAGGAAGCAAAACTAAACGGCATGGGCACCACGATGGTGATGTCTTATGTGCGTGAAAATAAAATTCATATCGCGAATGTCGGCGACAGCCGTGCTTACCTTTACCGTAAACCCTATTTGTGGCAATTGACGGAAGATCACTCCCTCGTCAACGAACAAATACGTTTGGGAATGATGACCGAAGAGCAAGCTCGAAAATTGATTGGAAAGAATGTCATTACCCGCAGTGTGGGTTTTGAACGCGATGTGTTTCCTGACTTGCTAGAACGTGAACTTTTTGATGGTGACAGTTATATATTCTGTTCAGACGGTCTCAGCGGCATGGTGCCGGATAATGAGATTTGTCACATTCTGAACACGAATGCGATTGATAAAACGGCTCAGATTTTAGTGCAGCGGGCGCTCGATCATGGCGGTGACGATAATGTGACTGTTTTGGTTGTTAACTTCCAAGAATAGGTTTTCGTATGAGTCAACCCCGAAAAACCATCACCCTTTATTTGCTGACGAACGATGAAAAGCAAACACGTAAAATGACCGTTCCCGTCAGCTATTTTAAGTTGGGACTATTTTTTATAGCGTTTGCACTTGTGACTTTGTTTGCCGGCTTCATTGATTACTTCGGCCTATTAGCCCAATCCGTTGAAAACCGAAAACTCAAAATTGAAAACGTCAATTTGCAGAAAAAGTTTCAAGTGGTCGAAGGCAAACTCGATTCACTTCAATCCGCCATGGACCGCGTTAGCGCCATGACGAACAAACTGCGGTTGATTACTGATACTCATTTAAAGGACCGTGCGGAACGTTTAAGTTTTCCGTCGCAGGTCAATCAGGCCGACCAGAAGGGTGAGGCCACGGAGCGGCTTTCGACCGACCAGTTTCTTGAACAAGATCCGGATATTGGGAATGACAATCCGGTGAACACGATGAAAGGTGAAGTCGCGGCCGAAAAATCGACAGCTAATTATAGCACCTTGATCGTCAAAATTGATGAAGCCGTGCAGACCTCGATGCTGAAAGAGCAATCGGTTCTTGAGTTATGGGAATCGCTGTCGGATAGCCAAAGTATTTTAGCGGCCACACCGAGTGTGCGACCGGCCCGGGGCCCGATCGGTTCACGCTTCGGCTACCGTATTGATCCGATCAACGGTAAAACGAAAATGCATGCGGGTTTAGATATCGTTGTTTCGCCGGGCACGTTGGTACGTGCGCCCGCCGACGGCGTGGTCAGCTTCGCGGGCTGGGACGATCAATTTGGTAAGCTTGTTTCTGTTGATCACGGTTACGGGGTCTTAACGCGTTTTGCGCATAACTCGCAAATTTTCGTGCAAGTGGGCCAAAAAGTTTCGAAGTATGATGTGATTTCGGCTACGGGCAGCACGGGTCGTTCAACCGGTCCGCATCTGCATTATGAAGTGCGTGTGAACGGCGTGCCGGTTGACCCGGCCAATTACATCTTAGACGAATAATCAAAATTAATCAGAGGTCTATTCAAATGGCAAAAACAGCAAAGCTTCAAAAGAAGTTTAACAAACAATTCAATAAAAAAACTTTTCAGTATTTAAAGCTGGCCGATAAAAACCAGAATAAAAAAGAGTGGTTTGAAAAAAATAAAGCGCTGTACGAAGAAAACGTACGTCAGCCGCTTGAACATATTGTGCATGTGCTGCAAAAAGAAATTCAAAAGGATCTGCCTGGCATCGTGGTGCACACGCGTTCAATCTCGCGCCCGTTACGGCCCTCAAACCGCGCGCAAAACGGCATTGTTAAAAATTTCATTTCTCTTCATCTGGCTGAGAAGAAAACCAGCATGTTCGAATGGAACCCGGGTGTTTATATTAATATCGGACATAAACCTGAAGAGCATTTTTTAGGTCTCGGGCTTTACATGGTCAGTTCACGCCAAATGAGTTTGATGCGCAACCGGATTGCTGAAGATTTTTCAGCTTTCGATGAAATTCTGTCTGATAAAAAGTTTAAAAAGATCTGGAAGGGTATCGCCGGTGATAAAATGAAAAAACCACCGAAGGGTTTTCCGATCAATCAAGAATATTCAGAACTGCTGATGCACAAGCAATTTTATGTGGTGCGTCCCTTGAAAGATGCCGACATCATGAAGAAAAACTTTGCCGAGACGCTGGTAAAAGAACTTAAAACCGCGATGCCATTTTTTAAATTAGTTCGCACAGCAGTCGGCACCTATAAGCGAAAATAATACGAATTATAGCGTTCAATTAAATTCCACAAAGGCTGCACCAAGGCCGATCTAAAGACGTGTAGAGTGCTTTTTACGTCGAGCTGTCAAAAGTCTCGACGGGGGTCTTTATACTATCGCATTTTGAGACAACCAGAGCCATTCAGTTTAATCTGAATAGACCCATTTGGCCCAACTCTTGAAGTATACCCTTATAAGAGGGTTTACATGATTAGCATTCAACGTGCTTTCACATTTATTATTTTCTTCAGTCTGACAGCGCAAGCTAAGATTGATGTCACGTCGACGAAGAAAATGATTTTACCGGCTGAAGTCACGGCACCTAATGAAGCTGTTAAATTTTCAGACCGCCTTCAAAGTAATCTTTCTGCAACTGATTCAACGCAAACCATGATGTCAAAAATGATGGACAATTCATTCGGCTATTTATGGGAAAACTCGGGTATTCAGAACACCACTGTCGGCCAAGCTATGAAAAAAGTTGAAACTAAAATGCGCGCTGATGTAGACCTCGGTTCAACCAGTGGTGATAGTCAAAATAAAGTCGAACATAAGCTGAGTTTCCGTGTTTTGGCGGCGCAGGCTTTGGCAAAAATTGAATACTTCGGCTGGTTTAAGTGCAATTTACAGTACGATGCACGCAATGCGGCCTCAATTGCTGA
>JANPAD010000294.1:0-2010 GCA_031429735.1 Bdellovibrio sp.
TAAAATACTTTGAATTATACACTCTGCACCCCGACTTTCGTTGAGTTACAGATCGGAGTTGGCGGCAGCAAACTTAAGTTTGCAAGAAAATAAATTTACAATTTTGGCTCAAATTGAAACATATCAACCATTAGAATCCAAAAAAACACAGTTCAGTTCAATGAATTCTTATAAAGAAGATTTCTAATTTCGATGACTTTATCAACGTTGAATTTGTAAGGTTTGCCGCACATCTGGCAGGTGATCTCCGGCTCTTCTTTTTTATCAATCATATCTTGTAAGTCAGCCTCACCTAACACCTGCAATGCCGCTTCGACTCGTTCTTCGTTGCACGGACAGTGGTAGGCCACTTCGTACGAATGATCGAGCTGGGTAAAGGCTATGCCTTCCATGTAAGGTCGTAAAAGATCAATTGGCAGGCCGCCTTCACGCAGAATTTTTGATACGCTAGGCTTTTTCTCGTCGGTATTTTTCTGGAGGAGATCAACGATCGACTCTTCGACTCCCGGCATGACTTCGATGATAACACCACCGGCATGCAAAACCTTGCCATGCGGATCGATGTAAATACCAAGGGCCACAATTGAACGCGTCTGATGCGACTGATGTAAGTAGTGGGCAATGTCTTCGCCGATTTCACCGCTAACGATATCCACCATGCCGTTAAAGGGCTGTTTTTGAAATGGCGTGTGACGAGCAACGGTTAATGTGCCGTTGCCGATGGCGTCCGACAATTTAAGACCGCCTTCATAGCTGAGCGGCTGATACTGCGGATTGGGCGTGTAAGCCCGCACATGTCCTTCAAAGTCGGCTTCTGCATAGATACTTTTTAAAGGTCCATTGCCACGAAACAAAAGGCCGATTTGCTGCTTGTCCTTCAGCTGACTCGCCAACAGAATTGCGCCCACCATGGCTTTACCTACACCAGCCGTCGCAACGGGATAAGAATTATGAAGCTGCTGCATATGAGCAACCACTTCAGTTGCATCAATTGCGGCCGCACGGATTGTAAAATCATTTGAAACGAAACGCTGCACTTTTGCCATAAAGGCAATCTATCAAATGACTTGGGTTCACTCAACAAATAAGCTATCTTCCAAATTGATGAAACTAGTCCTTTTTCGACATGCCCAAAAAGGCATAATGCCTTTTGAAGATCCCGAGCTCAGCCCGCGCGGTTTTGAGCAAGGCGACAATATACTCAAGCTGGTGCTGGATCAAAAACTGCCGGCCCCCACTGCCCTTTTTGTTTCTCCTAAACGACGCACTTCGCAAACGTTCTATAAGCTCGCTAAAGAAAAAAATCTGCAATGCCGTATCACGCCCGAACTTGATCAACGCGAAAGCGATGAAAGTTCGCAGCAGTTTCTCTCGCGTATCAGAAAATGGATTGAAAACATCGAGCTAAACGCTGCGCCTGATGCCGTTTATTACGCCTGCACTCACTACGACTGGATTGAGGAAAGCATGCTGATCATTCAGTCTGACCGTTCCTTAAGCGGTTTTGAATTTGCTCATTGGTCACCAACGCAATTTGTTGAGTTTCATATTGAAAACGGTCTCTGGAAATTCATTCAAAAAGGAGATGCAAAATGAAAACTCATTTAACTCATCATATTTGGGCTGTCGGTCGCAACTACGCCGATCACGCCAAAGAAATGAAAGCTGAAATCCCGAAAGAGCCCTTCTTTTTTTTAAAGGCCGGAAGCTGCCTTGAAACCTCAAGCAAAATCACGCTGCCCGCTTGGTCAAATGATGTGCATCACGAACTCGAAATTGCATTCCGCCTTGATGAAAATTTACAATTAAGCCACGTCAGTTTAGCCCTCGATTTGACAGCCCGCGACGCCCAAGCCACCGCCAAGGCCAAGGGTTTGCCCTGGACATTAGCTAAATCCTTTAAAGGAGCCTGCCCGATCGGCTCTTGGATCAGCCTAAATGATATACAATCTTTAGACTCTCTCAGCCTGACTTTGTATAAAAACAAACAACTGGTTCAAAATGGCCGTC
>JANPAD010000295.1:0-4650 GCA_031429735.1 Bdellovibrio sp.
AGATTTAGTCTGGTTATTTTTGCAGGTTTTATGCTGATTTTCACGGTCGCTTTAATTTGGAGTCTCAATATTCGAAGCGAGATCGACTTTGGACTGAGCCGTTCAACTCGGCAGCCATTCAGTGTACGCGTCGATCAAAATGTAAAAATTTTTCAGAATCGGTTTCAATTGCATCTCAAAAATCAAACTCAGCAAGTTTTAAATGTCTCGATCCACCTATCTGATGAAAACATCAAGTCAGGTTTTCGTCTGCTTTCGGCGGCATCCCAGCTGACACTCGAACCCGAACAAGATCTTAAAACTCCGGCCTTTATTGAAATCGATGAAGCGGCTCTGTCCAAGGGAGATCAAACAGTTCAGCTCATTCTGAAACATAATAATTCAACAACGAGCCGTTCAATCAGCTTCATCGGGGTTGAGTAATGCAAGCGGCCCTGTTCTTTTCTTTTTTTGTCATGGGTTTTATGGGCAGTTGGCATTGTGGTTTAATGTGCGGTCCACTATGCAGTAATTTTAAAACAAAAATAGAATTTATTCATTACCAGCTAGGGCGACTTGTCTCATATCTTTTGGTCTGCAGCTTTCTCTTTGTCGGAGTTAAATATCTAATGAATGTCGATAGCCGGCCTTTTAAAATTTTAGCTTCGCTAGTTTATGGAATTCTTTTTATTTTTTTTGGGCTGACACAGCTGCAATTGATCAAAACGGGACGGACTCATCTGAAATACGCAAAACTTCAGTACTCGGTTTTTTATAAATATAAACAGATTATTCAAAAATTTCCATTGGTGTTAGGTTTGTTTTCGGGGTTATTGCCCTGCGCGTGGCTCTATTCATTTTTATTTTTATCGACGCAGATGAGTTCTTTACCGCAGGCCTATTTACTTGTTTTCATTTTCTGGTTTACGGCGTTACCGGCTTTTGCCGTATTTACGGGTTTTATGCAAAACCTGATCAGGTCTTCACCGGCTTCGCACCGAAAGATTTCAGGGTATGTCCTGATTGCGGCGGGTATTTTTTCAATTGCAGGCCACTGGGTCTAAGATGGCCGTAAATTTTTGCATCATTCTCCGCCAGACTGCGTATTGTTACTGAAAGTCTGATCCCGTAGACTGACAGCGGAGAATTACCCATGACATCAATAGAGATCGCTTTAACCCAAACTGTCCAAAAAGGCGGGTGTGCCGCTAAAGTTTCGGCCGCCGAATTAAGAAATATTCTGGCTCAAGTCACGTTTCCGAAAGCGCACAAAGAATTGCTTGTCGACGGCCGCTATTTTGACGATGCCGGTGTATACAAAATTACCGATCAGATCGCCATGGTCCAAACTTTAGATTTTTTTACTCCTATCTTGGATACCCCGCGCCACTTCGGTGCGGTTGCGGCGGCTAACGCTTTAAGCGATGTGTACGCTATGGGAGGTAAGCCCAAAACGGCCATGGGCATTTTAGCTTTTCCGTTAGCGACGATGGATTCTTCGGTCATTGTGGAAGTCATGCAAGGGGCCAGCGATAAAGTCGGCGAAGCTGGGGCCAATTTTGTCGGAGGACACTCCATTGACGATGACACTTTAAAATTCGGTTTATCTGTCACGGGCTTTGTTGATCCTGAAAACATATGGACGAACGCGGGCGCAAAAGCCGGTGATCATCTGATCTTAACAAAATCTTTAGGAACAGGCACTGTGACGGCAGGGCTTAAACGCCGTGAATTGACTGAAAATGAAATGATGGATGTCATTGAAAGCATGGCGACAATTAATAACGCTATTGATTACATGACGACCGAGCAAATATCGGCCGTTCATGCCGCCACGGATATTACCGGTTTCGGACTTTCGGGCCACAGCATGCAACTGGCGAAAGCCAGCCAAGTGACTTTACGAATTGATTCGCAAAGGCTACCTATCTTTCCACAAGCCATGAATTGTTTAGAAAAAGGTTTTTTGACAAAAGCCCATAGAACTAATGCAGAGTACACCGAAACCTCAATTCAAACAGATCGTCTGACATCGCTGCTGAAATCATTAATTCATGACCCGCAAACCAGCGGTGGTCTTTTGCTTTCAGTTGATCCCAAAATGAGTGCAAGCCTTGTGGCAGCACTCAGTACAAAGTTTACATCGACCCGCGTGATCGGACAGGTTGAAGCTTTTTCGTCAAGTTCGGTGATATTTGAGTAACGACAATATTTCGGCTGAAAATTTTAAAGATCTGTTAGCCGAGCCAAGGCCCTTCATCGATGTGCGGGCCCCGGTCGAGTTTGCGCTTGGAAGCCTGCCGGGTGCAGTTAATTTACCGATTCTGGGTAACGATGAACGTGCCCTGATCGGCACAACCTACAAAGAGCAGGGACGAGAAGTCGCTATCAAGCTGGGTTATCAATTGATCTCGGGCGATGTGAAAACTGAACGCGTGCAGGCCTGGACTCAGTTTATTCAAAAAAATCCGCATGCCGTTATTTATTGTTTTCGCGGTGGCTTGCGGTCGCAGATTGCACAGCAGTGGTTAAAAGAAGTCGGCATTCACCGGCCGCTGATCGTCGACGGTTACAAGGCTGCACGAAATTTTCTAATGGAAACGGTTTCGTCATTTGCGAAACAGCATGATTTGTGGCTGATCTCGGGGGCTACCGGCAGCCGTAAGACAAAACTGATTGAAAATGTAAAACAAAGTTGTCCGGCCGTTGACCTTGAAGGCTTGGCTTCGCATCGTGGTTCAGCTTTCGGTGCAACCGAAAAGGAACAACCTTCACAAATTGATTTCGAAAATCTTTTGGCCGTTGAGTTGCTTAAAATAGAACCTTACATGCAAAACCGAAAACTTCTTGTTGAAGATGAAAGCCGGTTAATCGGTCGAAACGCGATTCCGGCCCCTTTCTTTGAAAAGATGCGCAGTTCGCCGGTTATTTGGGTTGAAGAGCCCATTGAAGCCCGAGTTGAAAATATTTTTCAGGATTATATTTTACATTCAGGGCGTCTGAAGCTTGAACTCTTAGCAAGTTTTAAAGAAGCGGTGAAGGCGATAAGTAAAAAACTGGGCGGGCTGAGGTCACAGGAAATCTTGTCTCTGATCAATGCGGCCGAGACTGAATACACCGATTCCGGCCGCTTGGAACCCAATAAACTGTGGATTGAGAGGCTATTGGTCTATTATTACGATCCTTTATATTTACAGAGCATTGATAAAAGACAGGTGAAGGTTATTTTCAAAGGCTCGCGACTGGACTGCGAGAAATATTTGATAAATCAAAAAAAATAGGGTGAACTCGTCAACATGAACGATCGCAAAGAAGCCAAAGATATTCAGTTGACCACCAAAGGCATCCGCGAAACAAAAATGAATCGCGCGGATTTTATGAACTTAACTCGCAATGAAATTTATGTTGTTTCAGACGGCATTCATAACGGGTACAATTTAGGATCATTGTTTCGGGTTTGCGACGCGACGCTGGTTAAAAAAATTATAATCGTTGGCGATAAAATCGATATGAATCTGAAAATTAAAAAAGCGGCGAAGGGTACTGAACACTGGGTGCCCTATGAATTTACGATGGACCCGGTTCAAACCGTTACGAAATTGAAAGAGGCCGGCGTTAAAATTATTTCAATTGAGCTCTGCAAAGACTCCGTTGACTACCGGTTGCTGGATCAAATCAGCGGTCCACTTTGTTTTATCTTCGGTAATGAAATGGACGGGGTGTCTGAAGAGTTGCTTCGCGCTAGCGATTACCGCCTGCACCTGCCCCAGTCAGGCATGGCTAATTCACTGAATGTGGCCAATTGCGCTTCAATCATTTTGTACGAAGGTTATAAAAAAATGAAGCCTTTGCCAGCTGCACTTAAAGCCTAGGTGATTTTTTTAAAAAGTTGCAGACCCACCCAGGCGTCGGTGGCGGCGTACTTGATTTGGGCGTCTGTTAACTCAAAGGCTTCCCAGTTGGTGATTTTGGCGGCCTTAGAAAGGCGCGCCTGTAAAACTTCTTCCGTCATACCTTTAAGGCCAAAGTTTTCGAGTCCTTTTTTTTTAGCGATGTCTTGCAATTCAATAAAATTTCGCGGTTCAAAACCGAAACGTTTTTGCAATTGTTTGATATCATCGCGAATGGCCACGCCGACTTTTAGAATTTCTTCATTTTCAAAAATAGTTTTTAAAGTTTGATACTGGTTCACTTTATTGAGGCGAATTAAATACGCGGTATCTTGGGTTGAGAGTTGTAACAGGGCCACTTGATAAACTTCGCCTTTTCTGAAACTGGGGCGAGTTTCGGTATCAAAACCGAACTCTTTCACCGCCTGCATTTCATCGGCGACAGCGGCCAGTTCTTTATCGCTGGTAATGAGGTGGGTTTTTCCGGAAAAACTAATCATGGGAAGGTCAGAGTATTGTTGGTCGTCGTTCATTTTTAAATCTTCTTGTTCATTTCGTGTCTCGAGAGTTAGGGAGCGGTTTCAATTCCGTTCAAGCCTTCATTCCAGCCATCTTTAAAAAGCTTCATCCATTTTTCATCAGGCACTTCAAAGTGGGTTAAGCGTAAAAAGGTTATGTCGCCTTTCGGTTCAAGCTGGATGTGAACGTGTGTTTGATGGCTCCACGTGAATGAAATTTCCTCGGGATCCGTCTTTGTAAAAGTGCCTTCAACAAGTCCGTC
>JANPAD010000296.1:0-1792 GCA_031429735.1 Bdellovibrio sp.
CATTCACTTTTTCAAATTGACTAAATTCACGTGTGTTCATAAACCTACTTTAAATGTTAAAATAAACTCATCAGGACCTACTTGCTCCGATGTCAAAGTTTCGCCACTTTTAAGCTCTGTTTTTAGAAAATTCCAATCAAGCTCATTGAGTACGGCTTTATCGACAACTAATTGCAGATCGCTCACGCCAGACTCAATAGCCAGGTCAATCATGCCTAAGATGCTCCGGTTGTGGTTTTCATCGTGCACCCAGCTTTCAAGGAATCCAGGCCCACCCCTAAAATTTCGAAGATTTGTGTTTAGGTTTTGATAGTAATCTTCAACCAAGTCTTTATAACTAATTCTCATTTAAAATTCCGATCAGTATATAACGGTAAGGCCTTGCAAAATTATAAATGAATGTATAGACTTGTCTATGTTAATAATCAATTCCGAGCTAACAAAAGAGATAATATGGCATCAGATTTAGCTTTAGAACACACGAAATTAATCCTCGATGGAACTAAAATAGCTTGGCATACTGAGCGTATTAAAGCGTGGGATCGCGGCGAGAAAATCGCTCCAATCACGATCGACATGGCGCTTACTCGGGCCTGTAATTTTGGATGCAACTACTGCTATGCCATGATGCAAGAAAACGAACGCCTGCCGATCACTCGTGAGGTTATTTATAATTTTATTGATGATTGTGCGGAAATTGGAGTTAAAGGAATTAGCTTAGTTTCCGATGGCGAAAGCACACTTTCTCCGGCCTTTGTCGATGCAATCGTGAGAGGTTCAGAAAAAGGAATCTCGATGGCCGTTGGCACCAACGGATATTTACTTAATGAACGCAAGCTTGAAGAAATACTTCCCCATTTAACTTATCTCAGAATCAATATTAGCGCCGGTGAGCGCACAAGATATGCCGAGATCATGGGCGTTAAAGAAGAGTGGTTTGACAAGGTCTGCGAAAATATTAAAACAATGGTTCGTATTAAAAAAGAAAAAAAACTGTCGGTGACGATTGGATTGCAGATGGTTCTCATGCCAGAGTACGAAGATCAAATTTTGCCGCTCGCCAAACTGGGCAAAGAGCTACGACCCGACTATCTCGTCATAAAACACTGCAGTGACAATGAAGATGGCTTCTTGGGCGTTGATTACAATGGCTACAAAAAAATGTACGACAAGCTTCACGAAGCTGAAACTTACTCTGATGACGAATATCAAGTGACCGTGAAATGGTCTAAGATCGCTGATGAAGGCAAACGCAGCTATCAACGCTGCTACGGACCACCGTTCTTGTTACAGATATCCGGCAGCGGCCTAGTGGCACCATGTGGGATGCTGTTTAATGAACAATACAAAAAATTTCACATCGGTAATATTGTAACTGAAAGGTTCAAAGATATTTACAATGGCGAACGCTACTGGGAAGTTATTAACTATCTGGCTAGCCCTGCATTTAACGCTCAGATCATGTGTGGAACGCTCTGCTTGCAGCATAAGGTGAATGAGTACCTTGATTCTTATAAGAAGGGCTATCATGACCTTAAAGCACCAGAGGGCGAAACGCCGCAGCACTTAGACTTTGTTTAAGTGCTTTAGAACGGTCCCTTGAAGTTCGCATCAGGCACATCGTGCACCCGATTAGCTACGTACAAGTCAACTTCGTCAGTTTGCAGTTCACGCCCTACAAGTTTAGCCGCCGCTCTAAATATTTTCTCAAGTGTAGGATAGTAGTATTTCGTTAACCCTGGAGTAGAAGGCGATGGAAAGTCCGGGTAGGTTACGCGGCAAGGCTTTGCAT
>JANPAD010000297.1:0-2133 GCA_031429735.1 Bdellovibrio sp.
GCCCGGGTCACCTTGCAAGTGATACCATTCCATATTGTCGACCACTTCAGCTTTGTTAGCCCATTTGCCGGCTAAGTAAAGTTGACCTGCAAGAAGCGCTTCACCCAGGTGAGGATAATTTTTTGAAAGCTGTTCGTAGGCAATCCCTTGGGCCATAACTGCCGGTGGATGCCATGAAATATTCACTGAACCGCCGTAGTAGGCAACGGCACCATTTGCATCGGGTCCGACTTTCATAAATTGGCTTCCGAGGTTCGCGCTGATCAGTCGGCCGTTTTGGCAAGCGACGTCGATGATGATCGGTTTAACAACTGACTTATTGCTGACTTGAGCAATGTTAGCTGTGGTGTAAGCCTGCGCCATACTTGGCCAGCTTGTACCGCTGCCGTGACCAAGGTAGGTCAACCAGGCTGCTCCACTGTTGAAGTGCGAATTTAAAACACCCGGTTTTGAATTCACAGTATCGTTCTGTTTTAAGTGCACGATCGTTGATTTCAGAACTTCAGTGTATTTTGCTTCGATGGCCGTGACATATTCGTCGTCTGAAGGTTTAGAACCTTCATTTGAAGCAATGCCGATAAATTTATTTAAACCTGAGACGTCTGCAAATGAACGTTGTTCAAACTCGATTGATTTAGCTAATTGCGCCTGAACTTGAGCAGCTGTGCTAGCTACGATACGGCTTGAGTACATATCCGGAACGTAGTCATCGCCGCCGTCCATCGTGTAATAAAGAAGATCGCTCGGTGTTTGCGCTGAACCTGAAGTTGCGGCACGGAACATCGGGATTGTTGACTCGTCACCGACGATAATAACGAAGTCAGCTCCTCTTTGGTAAGACTGTTTAATCAGCGCCTGTACCGCGGCTGTTGTATTGTTAGGTGAAGCTACGGTTTCAACACTGACGTTGTAACCACGGCTACGTTTCCAATTAACAAAATCATTTACGCCGTCTGCAAGTTGGGGAGTTGTGACGATCAAATAGTCTTTGTTATCACTGCCACGAGGCAATGAAAATTCAGAAGTGTTCACGACGATTTCAGCGTTTGTGACGAGTTCAACTTGCCCAGAAGCCGCGTTGTAGTCAGCTAAACGAACATTCACCTGGCTGATGGCTTGGCCACGGAAGGCGCCGAGGTAGTTTACTTGAACGTCGGGAGACGAATTTTCGTAAAGGTCAGCGCGGTAGCTGAACACTTTTACTTTGTTTGTATCGCAACGGCAGTCTTGCTCTTGAACCGGAGCGGGGCGTCCCGCGATTGATTCAATTTTGTTTTTCTTAAATTGAACTTTGATTTGATCTGGCGTTCCTTTGATCAGCCAGGTTTTGACCGGCAATTCAGGTGCACCCAAAGTTTTGTCTGTTTCTAGGCCGTCGATTTTCATTTGGACGAAGGTCGTATTCAGCTTGGTCAAAGATTCTGTCGTCAGTTGGCCAGCGGTGATGTTGATTTGAAACTTTTGATGAGCTTCAACTGAGACTGCGGCGAGCAATAGCGCGCCAATTAGCAAATTTTTTTTCATGTGGTGGTTTCTCCCTGCCATTATTTTAAGTTTGTTTGGCAGGGAGGTGTCCACGGCTGGTTTCAAAATGAGACTAAATCTACACTTACGAACGAAGCAAGATTTGCCGACTGGATCTTAAGTCGGGCGCGACTTTTTACCGGTCTTGGCGTCGAGTAGAGCGTTTTAGCAATTCTCTTTCAGACGGACGCTCTTCGATTGTGACGGTTGCATTTTTTTCGATCGCTTGACCGCGGTTATTACGCAAGTACTTTACTTTCACTTTTGCACCGACTGATAAATCCGCTATACGATTGACAAGATCCTGGGTGTCGGCAACTTTTTGGCCGTCAATTTCGATGATCACATCATACATTTTAAGGCCGGCTTTTTCAGCGGGACCATTTGGCAAAACGCTGGCGGCGAGTGAGCCGCGGTTATCCCGCTCAAGTCGCAGGTACATAACGGTCTGTTGATCGAGATCGGCTAAATCTAGCCCGATAAACCCTCGTTTTATAGAGCCGCTTTTTTCAAGAATCGGAATAACCGTTTTAATTTCATCAATTGGAATGGCAAAGCCGATTCCTTGGGCGCGGGCATCAATAGCCGAATTAATGCCGACCACCTGAC
>JANPAD010000298.1:0-14874 GCA_031429735.1 Bdellovibrio sp.
TTTTTGATAAGGCCAATCGTTATGATTTAGGTATTCAGAAACTTGAAGGCGGAAAGCTTGCGCCTGCGGCCTTCGGTCCTGATCCGACATCAACTCTGCTTATGGGAGAAGATAACGGATGTTAAAATATAAGTTGAATCCAAAAAAGAAAAAACAAAAAGGTATGGCCATCATTGAGTCCATTCCGGTTTTGTTTATGTTGGTGTTAGTTTTTAATTTTTCATTGGGTTTTTTCGGCGCTATTCATTCGGGTATCTTAAATTCAATCGGCTCTTACAATTACGCCTTTGAAACATTTCGTTATCGTTCGAACCTGATGTACTTTCGTCCAGGAGCTGACGGTAAAAACTACAACAAAGCTTTTAACCGGGTTCACGGAACTAAAAAAGACGGCAGTGAAGCCTCTGAAGATGAAGACAGCGACAAGTGGGCGGTCACGATACGTGAAATTACCTTCAATTCTATTCAAAAGACCAAAAGTGTAGGTCAATACGCCGATAACGAAAGCGACCGCAAGTATGCGGGTCGAACAGATAAAAATAACATCTGGTTTGCAAAGTCGGACTACGCCCCGGACGGGCTCAGTTCAATACAAACGCCTAGAATTTGGATCAAGACCGTTTATGGAATCTGTATAACTGCCGATTGTAACTCAGCAGGGTTTTCTCAGGGAAACAGAACAGAGGAATAGCATGGGACCAAGTGAGTCACGAAATTTATGGATTTCAATCGGCGCAGGAGTCTTTGCGACCTTCATGTTGTATTCTTACACTCAAGAAAAAAAAGCCGAGATGGACAAAGTCGCCGGTGATAAAGTGCGAGTGGTTGTCGCCCGTCAGGATATTCGTGAAATGGACACCATCTTTGACGATGTCGTCGAAATTCGAGAAAAAAACCGTGATGAAGTTGAGCCCGACTATTATGACAGCATCCCTTCAATTGTAGGCGGTGTGGCCGCCATACCAATTAAAAAAGGGCAGACCATTGTTAAAAATGCGGTCGTCGATGTAGGCCCTGATACCGGCCTAGCGCCACAGGTTTCGCCGGGGCGCCGCCCGATTACAATTCCAATTACACCTGACCGCGCCAATGGCGGGCTGATCAAACCGAACGACCGCGTTGATATTTATACGACGATTGATACCGGCCGCGGTTTAAATCAAAAACGCGAAACCATTCTTTACGCGCAAGACGTCACGGTGTTAGCAACCGGACCGAATGTAGCTAATAATCTACCGCGTACAATTGAAAAAGATCCGTCAGGCCGTGCGATCATTCAAACGACTCTGACCGGTGATACGAAATATTCGAGCATTACTCTTGAGGTTAAACCTGAAGAAGTTCAGGACCTCCTTTATCTTGTTAACAGTAACCCCAGCAGTGTTACCTTAGTGGTCCGCAATCCGAATGACAGAAAACTTCTGCCACGGCTTCCGGCTTCAAGTGCTGAATCGATACAAGGTCGCATTGTGCCCTTAGCTCCTGGATCTTTGTCGCAGCCACCTGCAAACACAAATGGAAATCCGGGTCGATAGATCGTATAATTTAAGCCAGTATGCGCTGGCAAAATATCTTGATCCTCACAATTGTATTTATTTCTTATTTTGAGACACAGGCTCAAAGCGGCCCTATCGGAACACCGATTGCCCCACCCGGCCCGGCCGCTCAAGCTCCCGGCCCCGAAAAAGCTGATGAAAAACCAAATGCAAAACGTATTCGCCGTCAGCTCAATTTAGTTATGGGCCTTCCGCATGATGAAGAATTTTTAATTCCTGATCGGGAAACTGTTTTGCGTGGCCGAACAGGATTTTTTAGAGACTTTAACCGCATCGCGGGCACAGATTACTTTCGTATCGTAGCCGAAAAAGCTGGTTCAGGAATCGTCACTTTAAATGATAAAAAGACTGGTCAGATACTGGCTGAAATTCGCTTTGATATCCGCGATGACGCCGTTGAACGCACCATGCGAGAAATTCAAGCCCTGCTTGCCGACATTGAGGGGATTGAGTTTAAGCTGATCAACCCTCCGGGGGCTGTAGGCGCCCCCCCGACAATTTTAATTGATGGCTTTGTGTTGCTGCCGAAAGATCTGATTCGTATTTATCAGGTGATTGCCAACTATCCCGGCGTTAAATCTCTGGCCACCCTGAGCCCGATTGCACGCCAAAAAATTGCCGAATTTATCAATCGTGAAGTGAATAACCCCGAAGTGAAAATTTCAGCTTTCGGAAATTTAATTAAACTGGAAGGCCAGGTTAATAACGAAGGCGAACGCGGGCGCATTAAAAGTATTGTCGCCTTATATTTGCCTGATATCGTAACCGAAAAAGCGCCCGATTCAGGTGGCGGCTCGGTGCAAATTATCGGTCGTAAAAATTCGGGTAGCGTCGATGATCTGATTATTGATTTGATGACTGTCAAACCGGCTGAAGACAAAGTTGACCCGCCGCCAAAATTAATTCAAGTCGTGGCCCATTTTGTTAAATTTAACGACAGTTATCAGAAAGCCTTCAACTTTAAATTTTCGCCAGTTCTCAGTACCAACAGTGGTACGAACGCTTCCCCAAATACGGGGTTTGATTCGACTATTAATCTTCTCAGTAATTTATTACCCAAGCTTCAGTGGGCTCGTTTTCACGGTTATGCCAAGATTCTGGATACTGCTTCTATTTTGATTCAAGACAAACAACTAGGAAATATTAGACGTGAAATTACAATTCCGCAAACGACCGTCGTAAACGGAGCGATCACGACAAAAGGGGCTAAAACCGGCGTGTTTTTGAGTGTAGTTCCCACGATCAAATCGGAAAGATCAGGACTGGTGTTGCTTGATAAGTTAAACGTCACTGTCGGAGGCGGCAGCAAGACCGAAGATGAAGCCTCCACAACAATAAATACGGTCATTTCAGTGCGCGATCGCCAAAGCGCAGCCTTTGCCGGGATTATCAAGAAAAGTTCAGATACCAACTTTGGCGCCCCGACCGACGACCAGGCCATTATCACGTTTAATGCGTCTAAAGATTACTCACGTAACAACTCGCAGTTTGTCGTGTTTATTACCCCGATTATTAAGTCCTCAGCCAGCAGCGGCGTAGAGCAGGTTAAAAAGAAATTCCGGCTGCGCGAATAGACCATCGTCTCTATCAAGAATGAGACGGTTTCAGCCGATAAAGAGCATGTCATTGGAGGTCTGTTTTGGCTCTGAATTCACAATGTAGTTTAATTGCAGTTTTAGGTGGTAAAGGCGGCGTCGGAAAATCTGTCTTTGCGGCGAATTTAGCAGCGGCCATGACTCTTGAATTACGCACCCAAACTTTACTGATCGACTGCGATACGAAAAGCGTCGGCGATCAAAATATTATCACAGGGCTCAAGCCCGTTAAAACTTTGCGCGAGTTAGCGAACTCAACACAGTCTTTAAACTCAACCCCGATTCAACAAATCATTACCCAGCACCCGTCGGGCTTTGCTTTTTTGGGAGCGGTGCGCGGTCCTGAAGAAATTCTAAGCGTTACGCCGGATAATCTCAGTAAGCTAATTGAATTCTGTTCACGCTCGTTCAAATACATTGTTGTCGATCTCGGAAACGATATCGGCCCGATGCAGTTAGCGGTTTTGCAAGAGGCGACCGCCATTACACTTGTGGCGACTCCTGAAATTTTAGTGGTGCAGCAAACCCAGCGTCTGATTAATGACTTGCTGACGCAAACTTATCCGAAAGAAATGTTTCAGCTCATTTTAAATAAATTTTCAAACACAGGTCTTTCACCGCAAGTGATCGGTCAACATTTGGGACTTGCGCCGATGGCGCTGATTCCAGCAGATGAAGCGACGGTTTCGTCGTCTTTGACGAATTCAAAACCGTTCGTTGTCAGCAATCCGAAGTCTCCTCTTTCAGCCGCTTACTTTGATGTTGTCCGCAAACTGGCGGGCGGCACTTTACAAAGACTTAAAAATGTTCAAAAACCAAAAGCACCGGTTGTGACCGCAGCTTCGGCAGCCGCGGCTGCTGCTGGCAACACAAACGGCGCCGGTCTACCCGCGAATACGGCCGGCTATGATGCTGCAACTCTGTTGAAGCTTCGTGTTCACTCTGAACTGATTCGTACAATCGATCTTAAAAAAATACTAGCTGAAGTGGGCGATAGTGAAAGTAAAGAAAAAGAACTTCGCCAAAAAACTCAACGTGATATCGGCTTGATCGTTGATAAAGAAGCGCCTACTTCAAACCGCGAAGAACGCCAAAAGCTGGTCAAAGAAGTTTTAGAAGAAGCTTTGGGCCTGGGTCCGCTTGAAGACATGTTGGCCGATCCGGCCATCTCTGAGATTATGGTGAACGGTGCGGGTAAAATCTTTATTGAGAAATCCGGCAAAGTGCAATTAAGCGGAATTAAATTTACGTCAAACGACCATCTTCGCCGTATTATCGAACGCATCGTGACGCCACTTGGTCGTCAAATTAACAATGCAACACCTTATGTCGACGCCCGTTTAAAAGACGGAAGCCGTGTGAATGCGGTCATCGAGCCTCTTTCAATTGACGGACCGGCACTGACCATCCGTAAATTTAAAAAAGGTGGAATCACTCCCGAAAAGTACATCGACTTCGGCAGTGCGAATAAAAACATGCTCGATTTCCTTAGAATTTCAGTTGAATACGGCTACAACGTTGTCATCAGCGGTGGCACCGGTTCCGGTAAAACTTCGTTGCTGAACATGGTGTCGCAGTTTATCCCGGCTCATGAACGTGTTATCACGGTCGAGGACGCGGCCGAGCTTCAGTTGATGCAAGAGCACGTCGTGCGCCTTGAAACCCGCCCTCCTTCAATGGAAGGCACCAACGCCATTTCAATTCGTGATTTAATTAAGAATGCTCTTCGTATGCGCCCGGACCGAATCATTGTCGGTGAAACGCGTGATGGCGCCGCCCTTGATATGCTTCAGGCCATGAACACCGGTCATGACGGTTCAATGACCACGACACACGCCAATTCACCTCGCGAATGTATAGCACGTCTTGAAACACTGGTGATGATGTCAGGCCTCGATTTACCGGTTCGTGCCATTCGCGAACAAATTTCGGGCGCCGTTGATTTGATCGTGCAGATCGTGCGTCTATCAGACGGGTCACGTAAAATTATCAGCATCACTGAAGTTAACGGCATGCAAGGCGATGTCATTACTTTGGCTGAAATTTTTAAATTTAAAGAAACCGGCTTCGATAAAAATAGAAAAATTTTAGGACAATTTCAATCAACCGGTACGGTGCCTTCATTTGTTCAGGAAATTAAGGACAAAGGCGGATTTGTCCCGATGGAAATTTTCTCGAACGACCCGCCTAAGGCGTCTGCTACGCCGAACACAATTCCGAAAAAAGCCGGATAGAGGAGATTTCCTATGAACATAGATATTTTTCTCGATTGGATGCGCCAGGTTCCGTTTCTGCAGGTTATCTTTCAGAAGAACTGGCTGTTCGTTCCGATCTTCGGTTTAGTGGTTTTCTTCGGTGTCTATTTTTGGGCTGACCGTGCCGTTATTAAATTATACGAAAAGAGCCTCGGAAAACAGACCGATATCATGAGATATATGAAGTTGCTCGGCATGGAAGTTAACGAAAAAAAAGTAGTCGCGATGCTTTTATCGGTCAGCTTCGGCTTGGGTTTTGTATTTTTCTTAGCGGCTTGGCCGAACATTCCTGTGGGTTTGATCGTGGGTATTTCATTCGGCATTATGGGCTTTCAGCTTCCGCCCCTTATTTTTAAATCGCTTTATGAAAAACGTTGTAATGCTTTCGTTGATCAAATGGTTGATGCCCTTACAATTCTTGCCAACGGTGTTAAAGCGGGTTCGAATCCGCAACAGTCTATGCAACGTGTAGTTGAAATTATGGGCCAACCGATCAGCAGCGAATTCGGCCAAGTTCTGACACAGACTCAGTTCGGTCAAAGCTTTGAAGAGGCGCTGAACGACCTTGGCGCGCGTATCCCGCGCCAAGATGTGCAGATGTTTGTGGTCGCCGTTAATATTCTGAAAGAGACCGGCGGCAATTTATCTGAAACATTTCAAACAATCGTCAGCACAATTCGTGAACGGCAAAAGCTTGAAAAGAAGATATCGGCTATGACCGCTCAAGGTATTATGCAAGGGATTATCGTGACCTCAATCCCTTTTGTACTTGGCGCTGTATTTTTTTTCCTGGACCCCAACCATATTATGCCGATGTTCACCACGACCAATGGTCTGCTCATGCTGGTCGGTATGCTGGTTTTGCAAGTTATCGGTGGAGTAATGATCAAAAAAATTGTTACAATTAAAGTGTAGATATGGAGATCTCACTATGAATAAGCTTTCCCTGGCAGGCCTGCTGTTATTTCTCTTTGCCACTAAGTCTTTCGCTATCGTCGACATGAACAGCGCAAGCTATTCAAATCTTTGGACGGATATCGAAGTTCCGGGCAGCGGTTACGACCTTAAAGTGACCCGTGCCTACAAAAGCCGTACTTTGTATAACGGTATGTTCGGCTTTGGCTGGTGTTCTCCTTTCGAAACCAAACTTGAGCCCACTTCAGAAGGTAATATTAAAATTTCTGAATGCGGCGACGGACAAGAAATCGTTTACTCACCTCGCGAAATCATGCGAAAAGATATCGAAAACACGGTTTCACTTATTATTTCCAAAATGAAGGCTGACGTTAAAAACAAAAGTTTGTCGGCTGATTACTACAAAAAACTAAACGACGATCTTTTCGAAGACGATATGCGCCGTTCAGATTTAGCTGCCCAGTACAAAATTGCGGTGCCGATTAAAGAAGGCACAAAATTTATGGCGAACGGCCGCGAAGTTGAAAATGTAGTTTTCAATAAAACCTACTACACCCGTAATTTACCTGATGGTAGCTATCAGCGTTTCGATATGCAAGGCCGCTTAGTTTACAGCTACGATAAAAATTCGAACTTCTTGAAGTATGACTACGACAAAGACTTACTGACTTCGGTTGAAGACAACAACTCAAGGAAACTGTTTTTTAAATATTTCGCGAACAAAAAAGTTAAGCAAATCACAGGTCCGAACGGTATTATTTCTGAGTACAAATACAATTCACAGGAAGATTTGATTTGGAATAAAAATGCCTGGGCTAAAACAGACAAAGACGCTTACACTTACGAATACAACGAGTTTCATAATTTAACCAAAGCAACTTGGTTGGACAAAACATTTATCGCGATCAAATATGATAATATTAAAGACTGGGTCGTAAGTTTCACCGACCGTGATAAATGTATCGAGGCTTACAAATACGAATTTGCCGACAAGGACCCGAAGCTGCACTATTGGTCTTCCGTGACCAAGACCTGCGGCAAAGAGACCGTTGCTCGAAACCGTTACGAGTTCTGGCATAAAGCGTTGCCGACCGGCGAAGTGGTTTTAACCCGCGTACTCACTAACGTGAGCGGCAGCACGACAGACGTCAGCTACCACCCGATATTCGGCAAAGCCATCTCGATTAAAAAGAATAACAACGTCATCAACTTTGATTACTACGCGGATGGTTTAGTTAAAACAAAAGAGTCAGGCGATGTGAAGCTTGAATACACACATGATCCGGTTACTAAAAAAGTTTCTTCTGTTAAAAACAGTGTCTTAAACGAAAAAGGCAAAGTGGTTTCGGTGGTCACGACCTCTTTTAAATATGATCTGAAAAGTAACTTAGTTTTTGCAGAAAACAGCGATGGCCAAAAAATCACCATGACCTATGATTTGAAGGGTCGTATTGCCAGCATTACCGATCAAGCTAAGAAAATTGTTAAAATCGAATACGAAGAACGTTATGGCAAACCGGCTCTGGTGACTCGCCCCGGAGTAGGCGCAATTAAAGTCAGCTATAAATCTAACGGAGATATCCAAGCGATTGATAGCTCTGAAGGGCCGACTGTGGCGGCGCAGGTGGCCAGCACGTTTAGTAATTTATTGGACATTATTTCTCCAGCCACCCAAGATATTTACTTATAGAGAGGCCTGAAAATGAAGAATATATTTTTGACTCTGACATTTTTAGCAAGTTTGAGCGCAGAAGCCATGCCCCTCACAGGCACTGACCCGAATGCCAAATTGAATATTTCTGCAGGCGGCGACCGCTCAGGCACGGCGGGCACTACAACAGCCCACGGTTTTGATTGCCCGGCTTGTCGAGCCGCCGAAGCCGCTTCACGCGGAGCAAACGGGCGCACACCGCTGATGTTATCAGATGCGCTTAACCCGCGCTTATCGACCAGCCGCAGAGCCTTTATTCCCGGCCAAACTCCGCTTCGAAAGCCTGACCCGACAAGTACCGGCCAAGAATCAAACGGAAGCGCACCAACAAGTAATTAGTGTTCGGGGCTGCGTTTAGCGGCCCTGTCTTAAAACGAGACAGCCGCTATTCTGAAAAGCAGCTGTCTAACAGTTAGACTGTCTCACTCTGGACCTATCACCCAACTTATTGAAATAATTAGCTTTAACCCGCAGGGTTTTTGGTCAATCTTGGCACCGCGTTCGCAATGTATCCTTGTAGATTACAAAGGAGATTTTATGAAGGCATTATCAAGCGTACTTTTACTGTGTATTACTCTTTTCGGATTATCTGCCCATGCAGTTAAACGAGATGGCGACTGCCCTCTTAAAAATTTTAAAAATAACCAGCTTTTGGGGAACAAAAGTACAAATCCATACGACGCGATTATGGCACTAAGAGGTAATTCAAATTCAGCTGTTGATCAAGTCAATACCAGCAACTAACTATTGAACTTCATCGATAAGGTCGTCGACAGAATCTTCTTGTTGCAAAACTTGTTTTTGCAACTGAGCTGTCGATTGATCAGATTCGATTTTTTTAATAGCAGCTTGCTGAATAACGGTCTTATCAACCGGCTTGACGATCCCAGCTTCAGACTTCTTATCCTCAGTCGCATTTCTCTTTGCGAACTGATTCTGAATATAACTCCAAGATTCTTTAATTGCTTTCGTACCGCCCGCCGCAGCTTTATTCACAAAATTCGAAGTTTCTGAACTGACAAGCGCGGCATGAATCTGGGTTTCGACCGTGCCTTGAGCAGTTTTAATCTGCGACAAGGCCACAATAAAAGCTGCTAATGCAAAACTTTTAAGAACAAATCTCAATTCATCCATTTTGAACCTCTGAATAATCTTGGCCCGCTTCATTAATGGCTTGAATCAGGTCCATTTTAGTAAATGGTTTTTTTATGTAGGAAATAGCCCCGAGTGCCTTAGCTTTGGCTACGATCTGCTCGTCATCAATTGAAGAAACCACAACCGCTTTGGTCTTTGGAGAAGTGATTGAAATTTCTTTTAAAAGATCGAGCCCGCTTTTGAGAGGTAAAACCAGGTCCAGCAGAATTAAGTCAGGCTGCAGATCTGAAATCATCTTAGCGGCCTCTTCGCCATCAGCGGCTTCGCCGACAATAACCACATCCGGGCAATGGGCTAAAGTGTACCGATAGATCTCACGCAGAAAGCTTGCATCTTCAATAATAAGGCATTTAATCGACATACCTTTATTCTACTGAATTTCGCTTGCTCAGAATACTGAATTCAAAAACCTAGACCTTCATCTTCCCTCTGAAAGACTAGGTTTTTCAGGTGCTTCCATTGCGAAGATTCATAAAAAAAGTGAAAATAAACTATGCACATCATGATTCAACCCCTACGTTCTTGTGTTCGCTTTGTTTTAGCTTTCATTCTGACTGTGGCCGGCACCTTAGCGCAGGCGCAGGACGGCGCAGCCACGGCCAAAAACAAAAGTCCTTTCCCTGTCAAATACCGAAGCTTAGTCGATCAAAATATTTTGATTAAGACTGTAACTTTGGCTCCGGTCTACGACAATGTGAACGGCATTTATTCTAAACCCATTCAAAAGCTGCTCATTGATCTGCTTCAAAGCGATAAAGCCTGGGGTTACGCCGAGATCGTTGGCGCAGAAAACAAGTTCATTGAAAATTATGACTTAAACCCGAACGATGTTTTGGAATCTCTGACAAAGACAAATGCCCAAGGGCTGTTAACGGCCTTTATTACCAAAGGTCCGCGCGGCCTAAGCGCGAAGCTAAAACTATTTACGCATGATGAAGGCCTTATTTTGCTGGAAGAGTCCGTCGATGACTTCAACGCTTTTGAAGTTTCGAAGTTACGTAATCAATTTGTGCAGATGTACACCAACTTGAAAAACAAATTACCCTACCGTGGTTATGTTCTCAGTCGTCGCGGACAAGACATCACGGTGAGCGTGGGAACGTTGAACGGCGCACGCGTCGGGCAAGAGCTGGCTCTCGCACAAATTATTAAACTCAACCGCCACCCAAAACTTAAAATTCTAATCGGCGTTGAAAAAGAAATTATTGCGAAGGCCGTTGTAACTAAAGCCGATGAGTATCTGAGTTTTGCCCAACTGACTTTTGAAAAAGAGACGGGCGTGATAGACGTCGGCGCAAAGGTACTACCGGTCAGTTTCATTAGTTATCCGCAGCCACTGCTGAACAGCGAGGGCGGCGTGATCGGTGACGAAAAAGCCGGTTCGAAAACCAAGGTGGCCGAACAAGAATCAACACAACCCACAGAAAAAAACAGCGATGCGCCTGCCAAAGACAATCCGGCCGTCAACACCGACTCGGCTGTTGAAGCGCACCGTAATGAGGTTTTAAACCGTCATAACTCGATGGGTTCTGTATTGTTTCAAGGTGTGATCACCCAGTATGGCGAAAGCAGTAGTTTACAAAACGGCTCAGCAACTAATTCATCACAAAGCTTTGCGCCCGGATTTAACTTGGGCGGGCGGTATAATTTGTATCCCGGTCTTTTTGCAGAGGCCGCCTACCAACAAAATACTTTTGGTCTTGGCAATGGATTGGCCGGCTCAGCGCCATTCACTGTGGGAATGACCTATTCAAAGCTGAGCGCTTTTTTAGGCTACGATTACACATTCACTGAAGAAGAAGATGAAGACGGCATTACCTTCACCGGACTGCTGGGCCTTGAACAACACAAAACAACAGCCGAAACTACAACACCGACCGCTTTGACAAGTACCAACACAAATTCGATGGTATTGAAGTTAAGAGCTTCATTGCCGATCACTGAAACCATGCCGTTAACAGTCGGCGGTCAATTTGAATTGGCGTTTTCACCAACTTTCAGCGAATCTCCGGTCAATTCAGGATCGGCTTCGGTGAATATGACTTCATTCGGCTTTTTTGCTTCGTACGAACTGAATGAGAAATTTAATATCATCGGTGATTTGAATTTAACAAGTATCAATACTCATTTTTCAGGCGCGGCCACGCGGGCCAACCCGGCCGCAAATGCAAAAATGGAAATAACTAATCAACAATTCGGTATAGAATACTTATTTTAGCGAATGCAAATGCTGACCGACTTCATTTCTTCTTTTCGGCAGGCCTGATTCACCACTTTTTGTCCGAACGTTTTAACGGCCGCTGAAATATTTGAAAGCTGCACATCGACTTCAAGAATTTTGCGTTCACGTGAAACCGTCAGTCGAGCTTGTCCGTTTGCAGCATCTAAAACTCGATAAAAATCGACTCTGTTTTTTACACGTAAGCCATTGGCTTTTATAATAAAATCATCAACCTGAAGTGCTTTTGTATTCATCGATTCAGCTTCAAAACCGTCAACCTGCAACAAGCCTCTTAAGTCTTGCACGATACTTTTTGCATCTTCAGCCGCAATTTCACGTAACTGCAATTGCGCCGAATAGGCCTGATCAACACAGCTCAATGTAACGCCGTAAACGGGATCGTTGGAACCGCTTGCCACTTCAAATGAATTACCCGGACTCTTCAGAACGACGTCGCTTTTTAAGTAAGGTGGAACAAATTTATAAAACCCTTCGGACGTCTGAATACTTTTAGCCGGAGTTTCATCATTCATTTTCAAAAAATGAGTCAATGCCTTACCCTGCTTTTGACAAATCTCAACCGCCCGCAACTGAGCCATCAAAACAATATCCGTAGGTTCCGTAAAAAGATTCCCGTAAAACTTCACAACCCAAGCATTTTCGCCCTGCTTAACATCCTCATACCCCATGCGACGAGACTGATCAAAAGGCTCGTAAGTCGCATTCAAAGAAGAACAGGCCGTTAACAAGAGAACAGAAAAACCCAAAGCCATTTTAACAAAATTAAATTTCATAACTAAGTGATAAAAAACTCCATCCTGACTGTCAATAAAGCAAAAAAAAAGCCCCGGATTTCTCCGAGGCTTTCGTGTTGGAACGAAGTATGTAAGCAGCAGCTTACATCATGCCGTCCATACCACCCATGCCGCCCATACCACCGCCGCCACCTGGCATTTGCGGAGCGTCTTTTTTAGGCGCTTCAGCAATCATCGTTTCAGTTGTCAGCATCAATGAAGATACAGAAGCTGCGTTTGTTAATGCGCAGCGAACAACTTTAACCGGATCAATAACGCCGTCTTTTAACAGATCAGTGTATTTATCAGAGAATGCGTTGTAACCCCAGCTTGCTGATTTTTCTTGAAGAATACGATCAACAACGATCGCGCCATCAAGACCGGCGTTAACTGCGATTTGACGAACAGGTTCTTCACACGCGCGTTTGATGATTTTAGCGCCGAACATTTCTTCTTCAGTGAATTTAGTTTTGTCGATTTTTTGAGAAGCGCGAAGTAAAGCTGTTCCGCCGCCGGCTACGATACCTTCTTCAACTGCAGCGCGAGTTGCATTCAATGCATCTTCAACGCGGGCTTTTTTCTCTTTCATTTCAACTTCAGAACCGCCACCAACGTGGATAACGGCAACGCCGCCGGCTAATTTAGCCAAACGCTCTTTCAGCTTTTCTTTATCGTAGTCAGAAGTTGTTTCTTCAACTTGAGCTTTGATTTGAGCTACGCGAGCCGTGATGTCAGCTTTTTTGCCTGAACCGTCGATCACTGTAGTGTTGTCTTTATCAACAACGATACGTTTCGCAACGCCCAAGTGAGTTGCGTTAGCTTGTTCTAACTTCATACCCAGGTCTTCAGAAATAACAGTACCGCCAGTTAAGATCGCGATGTCTTCAAGCATAGCTTTACGGCGGTCGCCGAAACCCGGAGCTTTAACTGCGCAAACTTGTAAAGTGCCACGTAATTTATTAACAACAAGTGTCGCTAATGCTTCACCGTCAACGTCTTCAGCGATGATCAAAAGAGGGCGACCTTGTTTTGCAACAGCTTCAAGAACGCCGATCATGTCTTTCATTGAAGAGATTTTTTTATCGTAGATTAAAACGTAAGGGTTATCTAAAGCCGCTTCCATTTTTTCCGCGTTAGTGACGAAGTAGGGAGACAAGTAACCACGGTCAAATTGCATACCTTCAACAGTTGTAACCTCTGTTTTAGCAGTTTTTGAATCTTCGATTGTGATAACGCCTTCACGGCCGACTTTATCCATTGCGTCCGCTAACATTTGACCGATTTCGATGTCATTGTTTGCAGAAATCGAACCGACTTGCGCCACTTCGTTTGAACCTTTAACAGGTTTCGCCATGTTTTTAAGGTCTTCGATAACCAAAGCAACTGCTTTGTCGATACCGCGTTTGATAGACATTGGGTTGTGACCCGCAGAAACCAATTTAGCACCTTCACGGTAAATAGCTTGCGCTAATACTGTTGCAGTCGTTGTTCCGTCACCGGCTTCATCGTTGGTTTTAGAAGCAACTTCTTTAACCATTTGTGCGCCCATGTTTTCGAATTTGTTTTCTAATTCGATTTCTTTAGCAACTGTCACACCATCTTTAGTGATGAGTGGTGAACCGAAAGATTTGTCGATCACAACGTTGCGACCTTTAGGTCCCAAAGTTACTTTGACCGCGTTAGCTAAAGTGTTCACACCTTTTAAGATGTGTGTTCTAGCGTCTTCTGAAAAAATTAAAATTTTGCTCATGTGAAATTCTCCTTTAAAGAATTATAATTAAAAAATAAATGCCGTGCGGAGGCACGGCCAATAAACCAGCTACTGAATGATTCCCAAGATGTCTTCTTCGCGCATCATTAGGTATTCTTCGCCGTGCAATTTAATTTCAGTGCCTGCGTATTTAGCGAAAAGTACATGGTCACCCGCTTTAACTTCGAGCGGTAAAGTTTTACCGTCTTCAGTCACTCGACCCTTACCCGCAGCAACGATTTCGCCACGCTGTGGTTTTTCTTTTGCTGAATCTGGAATGAATAATCCGCCGGCTGTTTTAGTTTCTTCAGCAGTTCTGCGAACTAAGATTCTGTCGTGCAGTGGGCGAACGCCCAGCTCAGTTGTTTTTGACATAAAAATGACTCCCCATAATTTCGAAATTCCGCAATGAAATTTCGGTTAGTTAACTAATATTGTAGCTAAGGTAATATGAGGTGTATCGTAAGAGTGTCAAGGCGTGCTAATTAAGATTTGTGACAGGGGCTAGGTTCACCCCGGTTGTGCGGTGCAATATGCGACCTTATTGGCCAGAATCGGCTCTGAGCTTGCTTTTCGGGCCGACGGACCGCGCCTGAAAGAAGTGCTCAGCAAAAGCCACCATCAAATCAGCCACTTCATCGGGAGTCATTCGGGCGGAAACATCGCGAATCGCAACCTCTAAAGAGGTCTGCTTTGTCAGATAGCCTACAAAGTAATCTGAAATGGTCAGGTCGTGCGACATTGAAAGGCTCAGCATTTCTCGCTCAAGCTGATTTTGCAGCTCAGTGCTGAGGCCACCTTCAAATTCAGTTTTCGACAGGGCCATGTTCGGATCTTTTGAAGATCCGATATGACGAACGCTTTGGTTTGAAATTCGTTCGCGTAGGGTTTTAATTTTATTTTCGATTTCGGAGATTTTCGC
>JANPAD010000299.1:0-1522 GCA_031429735.1 Bdellovibrio sp.
GTCGTGAGCAACTTTTGGCGGCGCATTCGCGCCAAGAGGATATGTTGGCTAAAGAAGAAGATTTTATTGCTCGCTTTGCAGCCCGTGCGTCGCATGCGGCACAGGTGCAGTCACGTGTTAAGAAACTTGAAAAAATTGACCGTATTGAAATTCCGCCGGAAGAGCGGGTGATGAACTTCGTTTGGCCTGAGCCGCCGCGCGGTGGTGAAGAAGTCGTAAAATTTGAAGGCCTCGGCAAAGTCTGGCAGCTTGAAGACGGTCGTGAAAAGAATGTTTTCTCAAATGCCACGGCGCTGGTTAAGCGTTTGGACCGTGTCGCTGTCGTTGGTGTGAATGGTGCGGGTAAGTCGACGCTTCTCAAAATTATCACAGGACAAACGGAAGCTACCGCTGGAATCTGCAAAATGGGTCCAAGTATTCAATTTGGTTACTTCTCGCAAAACTCGTTGGATGTTTTAGATCCGAAAAAAACAATCATGGAAGAAGTTGAGTCGCGCATTCCGAATGCAACGGTCGGTTCTGTGAAAAGTTTATTAGGTGCTTTCTTGTTCTCAGGCGAAGAAGTTGAAAAAAAGATTTCAGTTTTGTCGGGTGGTGAAAAGTCGCGCGTATTGCTGGCTTGTGTGCTGGCGAATCCGGTTAACTTTCTGGTTCTGGATGAACCGACGAATCATCTGGACATCAAATCCCGTGAAGTTTTGCTGAACGCGATTAAGAATTTTCCGGGAACTGTCATGATGGTTTCCCATGACCGTTACTTTCTGAAAGAAATCACGACCAAGGTTTTTGAAATTGATAAAAATCATTTGAACATTATTGACGGTGATTATGCTTATTACCGTGAATTGAAAGCTCAGGGCCGGTAAGGCTATTAGCCTGCGGCTAAGCCGTAAAGAGCGCGACACGAACGCACCGGGCGTGCGGCGCGGTGAGCTTCAATCCGGCCTTGAGCAAACGTTTTAAGATAATAAAGACCGCCGGTAGCCGTCATGACGGTTAGCCCGATCAGGGCCGGCTTTTCCAAACCGGTTAAGGCCGCAACCGATAACGATTGGGCCAGTACTTCGGTGACCATGCTGGCAAAATTACTTATCGATTGAATACGGCGCGAGTTTTCGGGGTTACGGAGTTTGGCCCGTTCGGTTTCCGCCGCGATGGCCAGCTCCCAGGGTGCACCCGAAGTCACTTCGGCAACTGTTGTAGTAAAAATCTCCAACGGTGTGGACAGCAAGGATTTTTCAAGAACTGAAGAAACCAAAACACCTACGACGTTCCAGCCGAGGATGTGAGTGAAGTATTTTCCCCATTCGCCTGATGAGCGTAAAGACGCAATTGTACCTTGGCTGCGGATATGAAACTTGTCGATGATCCAGCTTTCTATCCGCGTCGTCCTTCGTAACGCTTCCTGAAACTTCTGGTTATAAAAGATGTAACCGCCCGAAACAGCGGCCCAAAGAACACCGAGGCTTAAGCTGGTTGTGGGGCTAAGCGTATCGCCGTAAAACATCGCGGCCGTAGTGGC